>DASVUF010000296.1:0-9132 GCA_036387195.1 Pyrinomonadaceae bacterium
CTGATGAAGGCCGCGCCTCTTCCGGTCTTAACTTCCGCCTTACTTTCGCCTTACTTTCGCCTTCGCCTTCGCCCCGGCCCCGTCTTTCCGAAGCGGCTAGCGCCGCGGGTAGAGCGGGCTGGAAGACCCAAGGCGGGAGGCGGAGGCCGGCGCGGCCGACTCGCCGAGGAGCAGAACCTCCTCCTCTTTGAGTCGGACGGAGCTGGGCTCGATCATGTTGGAAGTCCACGCCGGCTCGTTGGCGAAGGCGGCGCTGGCGCGCACCGAGTCGCCCATCAGGATGCCGTCGCCCATCAGAATCCCGTCCCCGAAGGTGAAGCCGTCGCCCATCAGGATTCCGTCACCCATCAGGATTCCGTCGCCCATCAGGATTCCGTCGCCCATCAGGATGCCGTCACCCATCAGGATGCCCGAGCCGACGATGCAGTCGGGGGCGACGGTGTGTCCCGTCGAGAGGATGTACGTGCCGTCGGGCAGGAGGCGTCCGCCGGCCATCACCCAGCCGTCGGCGAGCGTGCGGCCGTCGGGCAGGCGGAAGCCCTGCGTCAGCGTCAGCCGCTCGTTGAAGGCCACGCCGTCGACCCAGATGACGCCGTTGTTGAGCGGCATGGCCTCGCCCGCGACGGGCGAGGTCAGCCCGAGCGTCGAGTAGGACGTCCTCTTCGCCGTGATGAGGTTTTCGCCGGGGCGCGCGCGGTCGGCGTCCTTGCGGACGGCGCGCGCGACCGTCACGGCCGCGCTCACGTTCAGCTCGCCCGCGCCCTCCGTGATGACGCGCTCGAAGGGCGACATCTTGCCGGCCGCGACCAGCTCCTCGTAGGCGGGGAGCCTCTGCGCCGTCCTCATCAGCAGCGCCTTGACCATCGAGGGCCTGAGCGACGGGTTGGCTTCGAGCATCAGCGCGGCCGCGCCCGCCACGGCCGGCGCGGCGAACGAGGTGCCGCTCATCACGCGGTAGGTGGCGCTGGCGACCGGCTTGTTGGTCGAGGTGTCGCCGCTCACGACCGTCCCGAGCAGGCCGCCGCCGCCCGAGGTCGTGTAGGCGCTCGACGCCGTCGGCGAGGTGGCCGCCGTCTCGGACGCGCCGAGCTTGTTGCCGGGCGCGACGAGGTCAGGCTTCATCACGCCGTCAACGAGCGTCGGCCCGCGCGACGAGTAGGTCGCTATCGCGTCGTCGGAGCGCGCGTTGGTCTGCTGCGTGTTGACGGCGCCGACGGTGATGACGCGGGGGGAGTTGGCGGGCGAGAGAATCCCGCCGTAAATCGTCCGGCCCTCGGCGTCCTTGCCCCAGTTGCCCGCGGCGACGACGACGACGATGCCGGCGTCAACCGCGCGCCCGAGCGCCTGGCACAGCGGGTCGGTCTTGTAGCTCTGCGTCGGCGGCGCGCCGAGCGAGAGGTTCATCACGCGGACGTTGTAGGTCTGCCTGTTCTTGATGACCCAGTCCACGGCCTTGATGACGTTCGAGACGCGGCCGGCGCCGTAGGCGTCGAGCACGCGGACGTTAATCAGGTTGGCGTTGGGGGCGATGCCGCCGTAGGTCTGCGCGCCCGAGTTGCGCGCTGCGTAGTCCTCGCTCGCCTGCCCCGAGCCGGCGGCGACGCCCGCCGTGTGCGTGCCGTGGCCGTAGGCGTCGTCGGTGCGCCCCTCGCCCGTGAAGTCCACGTGCTTGACGACGCGCGGGTACGAGGCGAGGTACTTCTGCGAGAAGAGCCCGGTGCCGAGCGTGCCCGACGAGTAGCGCCACTCGTAGCCGGCGAACTCGGCCGCGTCGGGCGGGCTGACGCCGCTGTCTAAGACGGCGATGCCGACCTTGTTCCCGCCGCCGCCGTTGGCCAGCGCCTCGTTGCCCGCGGGCAGGAGCTTGCTCGCGCCGGTCGCGATTTCGTGGTGGCTCGTGTTGTCTGGGGTCGCGGTCGAGCGCACGGGCTGGTCTGACGAGACCCACGAGACTTCCTCGCGCGCCGCCAGCTCCGAGAGCTTGCCGACCGGCACGTCGGCGACGACGAGGCCGAGCGAACTCAGCTCCGCCGAGACGCGCCCGCCGGCGACGCGCAGCAGGTTGGCCGTCGCCTCGCCCGTCTGCCCTTCGGAGGCGCGCACGATGACGCGCGCCGTCTCGCCGGCGTCGCGGCCCGCGCCGCCTTTGGCGGACGAGGCGCGCGCCAGCAGGTCGTCGGTCATCTTCTTCAGCAGGCGGCGCGCGCCCGCGCCCCCCTGCGTCTTCGCCGAGGTTTTGGGCGCGAGCGGCGCGAGAGGGGACAAGAGAGCGAGCGCGGCCAGCGCGGTCAGGAATCCGTTTCTGGGTTTCAAAGTTTTAGCTCCTACCAGTCTTCGCTTGACTCGGTCCGGGGGACTCTTTCAAGCGGCTGTGAGCCGAAGGGCAACGCGCGTGCCGCCGGCGCGCCCTCCGAAATCCGCGGAACACGCGCCGCCGGCGCGCGCGCCCCGGTCAGCCTGCGCGCACGCCCTGACAGAATTTCCGTCAGGGTGATTGGGGAGGGCGGCCGGCCGGCGGCGGTCGGAAGACGGCGGGGCCCGGCCCCGGCGCGCGTCGAGGGCGGGAGGTGGAGGGCGGGGCGGCCGAAGATGGGGTCTTCCGCCGCCCGCCGCCCGCCGGCCGCCGGCTCGTGCTCGGAAGTTGCCGTTTGCACGGCGGCGAAATAGAATCGCGGCGGCGGAAAAAATTCTTCTCTCAGACAGAGACGACGGGCGGTTTAAGGTCTTGGCCGAAGGTCAGTCAACGGGCGCGGGGCGCACGGGCGTCTGCCGCCACTGCGGCGCGCTGGTGGGCGCGGGCGAGAGCCGCTGCATGATGTGCGGGACGCCCGTGGCGTCGCAGGCGGCGCAGCAGCAGCAGGCGCAGCAGCAGCGCCGCGCGCACGCCGACCCGGACGCCGTGCGCTTCATCCGCGCCATCATCTCGCGGCCCGCCACCTTCACCTTCATCTTCCTCTTCGCGAACGTCTTCCTCTACCTGCTGATGTGGCTCTCGGGCGGCGCGACCGGCCCCGTGCTGCTGGCCTACGGCGCGAAGTACAACCAGCTCATACGGGAGGGCGAGTGGTGGCGCCTCGTCACCCCCATCTTCCTGCACGTGCAGTTGCCGGGGCTCGGGGCGCTGATGTCGCACCTGCACCTGCTGTCGAACATGTACGGGCTCTTCATGCTCGGGCCGTACGTGGAGAAGCTCTACGGGTCGGCGCGCTTCGTCGTCTTCTGGATTCTGACGGGGATTGCGGGCGTCGCCGCCAGCTACCTCGCGGTGCGGCCGGAGTGGGCGCGCGGCGCGCTGGGGCAGTTCCTCTTCAAGCCGTACGACGCGCCTTCGGCGGGCGCGTCGGGCGCGCTCTTCGGGCTGATGGGCGTGCTCTTCGTCTTCGGCATCAAGTACCGCCACGAGCTGCCCGAGGGGCTGAAGCGCGCCTTCGGGACGGGGCTGCTGCCGACGCTCCTCATCAACCTCTTCATCGGCTACGTCGGGCGCGGGTTCATAGACAACGCGGCGCACCTCGGGGGGCTCGTGTCGGGGATGGGGCTGGCGCTGCTCGTGGGCTACAAGCGGCCGGGCGCGCGGGGCGCGGTGGCGCACGCGTGGCACGCGGCGCAGGCCGCCTGCCTCGCGCTCGTCGCCGTCAGCTTCGTGATGGTCGCGCGCAACTTCGACGCGCCGCCGCCGCGCCTGTCGAACTTCGCCGAGCGCGCACGCGCCGTCGGCTCCAAGCCGCCCGTCGTCCCTTACATCGAGGCCGTCAACGCCGGGCAGAGCGCGCTGGCGGCGGCGCTGCGCGGCGACGCCGGCGCGCTCGCGCCGGCCGCCGAGAGGCTTGAGCAGACGCCCGCGCTCAGCCCCGAGGCCGACGCGCTGCGCGACGAGCTGAAGGCGCTCGTCGGCCGCGCGCGCGAAACCGCCGACGACAAGTCGCTCGCGCCGCGCGACCGCCAGCGGCGGCTCAAGCTGCTCGACGACGACTTCGGCGGCTGGCAGGAGCGCTTCGCGCACTGGGCGGAGGCCGAGGGCGGCGATTTCGGGGTCAAAATCCAGAAGACCGAGCCGCCCGCCGGCGGCGAGAAGTAGCCGCCCCGCGCCCCCCGCCCGCGCGGGTTGAAATTTTTTCCTCAAACATTCCGAGACAGGAGAACCAAGAAGAGATGGAGATTAACAAAGTCGGCGTGCTCGGCTGCGGCCTGATGGGCTCCGGCATCGCGCAGACGGCGGCGGCCGCGGGCTGCGAGGTCGTCGTCCGCGAGGTGACGGACGAGTTGTGCCAGCGCGGCTTCTCGGGCATCGAGAAGTCGCTGGCGAAGTTCGCCGAGAAGGGGACCATCACGCCCGGGCAGCAGGCCGAGATACGCGGCCGCATCCGCGGCACGACCAGCTTCGAAGACCTCGCCGACTGCGACATCATCATCGAGGCCATCGTCGAGAACCTCGAAGCCAAGCGCGACACCTACAACCAGCTCGACGCCATCTGCAAGCCCGAGACTATCTTCGCCTCGAACACCTCGTCGCTCTCCATCACGGAGATGATGACGGCCACGCGGCCCGAGCGGCAGGCGCGCTTCGTCGGCCTGCACTTCTTCAACCCCGTCCCGCTGATGAAGCTGGTCGAGGTCGTCCGCACCATCCTCACCGACGAGGAGGCTTACGAGTCGGCGGTCGAGTTCGGCCGCAAGCTCGGCAAGGTGCCCGTCCGCGCCGGCGACAAGTCGGGCTTCATCGTCAACCGCCTGCTCGTCCCCTACCTGCTCGACTCCATCCGCGCGCTCGAAGAGGGCGTCGGCTCCATCGTGGACATCGACAACGGCATGAAGCTCGGCTGCGGCCACCCGATGGGCCCGCTCACGCTGCTCGACTTCGTCGGCCTCGACACGACCTACTACATCGCCGAGATCATGTTCGACGAGTTCCGCGAGAGGCGCTTCGCGCCGCCGCCCCTCCTCAAGCGCATGGTCAAGGCGGGGCTCTACGGCCGCAAGTCCGGGCGCGGCTTCTACGACTACGCCGACCCGAAGAAGCCCGTGCCGATGAGCCTCGTCTGAGCGGCCCCGCGCGCGCGCGGGCGGGGGCGGCGACAAGAAAACTCAGCACTCTTGTTCACTTGTCGCCACGCCCGCCCGCGCGCTTTCGCGCTAAGCTGCCGCCACGACACCAACAACCAGACGAAAGGGGCGGCGATGGGCGAGCAAAAGGCTTTGACTTTGACTCTGGACGCCGGCGCGGGCGGCGGCGGCGCGGCGGACTTCTCGAAGGGCTCCATCTTCTTCGTCGGGACGGCGACGGTGATTCTCCGCTACGCGGGCTTCACGATTCTGACCGACCCGAACTTCCTGCACGCGGGCGACCACGTGCACCTCGGCTACGGGCTGACGGCCCAGCGCCTGACGAACCCGGCGGTGGAGATAGAGCAGTTGCCGCCGCTCGACTTCGTGGTGCTCTCGCACTACCACGGCGACCACTTCGACCGCGTCGCCGAGGAGTGTCTGCGCAAGGACGTGCCCATCGTCACGACCGAGCACGCCGCGTCGGAGCTGAAGGAGAAGGGCTTCACGGCGCCGGTCGCGCTCGACACCTGGGACGCCGTGACGGTCGAGAAGAACGGCTCGCGCGTGCGCATCACCTCGATGCCGGGCCGCCACGGGCCGCCCGTCGTGGAGAAGTTCCTGCCGCCGGTGATGGGCTCGATGCTGGAGTTCGAGTCGGCGGGGCGCACGGCGCTGCGGCTCTACATCACGGGCGACACGCTCGTCTTCGACGACCTCAACGAAATACCGAAGCGCTACCCGGACATAGACCTCGGCCTCTTCCACCTCGGCGGCACGACCATCATGGGGATTCTGCTGACGATGGACGCCGAGCAGGGCGTCGAGGCGGTCAGGATAATCAACCCGCGCAAGGTGATTCCCATCCACTACAACGACTACGAGGTCTTCAAGTCGCCGCTCGAAGACTTCAAGCGCGCGGCGGCCGACGCGGGGCTCGCCGAGCGCATGATCTACCTGAGCCACGGCGAGACGTACGACTTCGAGGTGCCCGCGAGCCGCTGGCAGTGAGCCGACCGACCGACTTGGGCGCGGACGTGACAGAGCGGGGCGCGCGGCGCGCGGACGCCGACGGCGCGGTCGCAGCCGAAGAGCGCGGCGCGCTCCTCTTCGTCCGCCTCGAACGCCCGTCGAAGCGGAACGCGCTGACGCGCGCGATGCTCGAACGGCTCGGCGAAATCTTCGCCGGCGTCGCCGCGCGCCGCGACCTGCGCGCGGTGATTCTGGGCGGCGCGGGGCCGGACTTCTGCGCCGGCACCGACGTCTCCGAACTCGAAGCGATGGACGAGGCCGCGGCGCTGGAGAAGGCGGCGCGCGGGCAGGAGGTCTGCGACCGCGTGGAGTCTTGCGGCGTCCCCGTCATCGCGGCGATTCAGGGCGCGGCCGCCGGCGGCGGGTGCGAGCTGGCGCTCGCGTGCCACCTGCGCGTCGCCGCCGAGGGCGCGCGGCTGAGCCTGCCGGAGACGCGGCTCGGCGTCATCCCCGCCTACGGCGGCACGCAGCGGCTCGCGCGCGCGGCGGGCGCGGCGCGCGCCCTCTCGGCGATGCTCGCCGGCGAAGGCGTCGCGGCGGCGGAGGCGCTGCGCCTCGGCCTGGTCAACCGCGTCGTCGCGCCGGAACGCCTCGCGCCGGAGGCCGAGGCGCTCGCCGCGTCGGTCGTCGAGACGTCGGCGCCGCTGGCCGCTCGCGCGTGCCTCGAAGCCGTCACGCGCGGCGCGCGCCTGCCCTTCGACGAAGCCCTCCGCCTCGAAGCGCGACTCTTCGCCGGCCTCTTCTCCACCGAGGACGTCCGCGAAGGCGTCCGCGCCTTCCTCGAAAAGCGCAGGCCCGACTTCAAAGGGCGGTAGCCGGCGGTCAAAAGTCGGCGCGGCCCCGCGCCGCGCGTTGACGCCCCGCTGATGACGAAGGCCCGGCCGGAGGAAGTTTTTCTACCGTCTACCGACCGCCGTCCGCCGTCCGCCGTTTACTTCGCCCCCCTCACTTGTAAGTCGCCACCCACTTTTCTATACTGACTTCAGTTCTTAACTCCCACGCGATTCGGAGAAGTCGAGGAAGGTTTTGGAGCCTGTGACGCATCAGGGGCGGTTGAGCGCCGGGGGCTTTCGCTTCGCGCTCGTGTCGAGCCGCTGGAACGACTTCCTGACCGGGCGGCTGGTCGAGGGGGCGCTCGACGCGCTCGAACGCCTCGGCGCGGACGAGGGCTCGGTCGAGCACTTCCGCGTGCCGGGCTCGTTCGAGATTCCGCTGGTCGCGCAGCGGGTCGCGCAGTCGGGGCGGTTCGACGCGGTCGTCTGCCTCGGCACGGTCATCCGCGGGCAGACGCCGCACTTCGAGTACGTGGCGGGCGAGGTCACGAAGGGCGTCGCGCAGGTCGGCCTCCAGACGGGCGTGCCCGTCCTCTACGGCGTCGTCACGGCGGACACGCTGGAGCAGGCCATCGACCGCGCGGGGGTCAAGGCGGGGAACAAGGGGTTCGAGGCCGCGATGTCGGCCGTCGAAATGGTCAATCTTCTGAAATCGCTGATAAGTGAGTAAGTGAAAAGTGGCGGGTGATAAGAGTAAGGCTGTTTCTTATCACCCGCCGCTTTTCGCCCATCACGGCATTTATTCATATGGGTTCAAGGCGTAAGGCGCGCGAGTGCGCCTTGCAGATGCTCTTTGCGGCTGACGTGGGTGGCGCTGCGGTGCGGCCGGACGAACTCGTCCGCTCGTACTGGGACGAACTGGGCGAGCCGGAGATGGACGAGGGCGCGCGCGAGTTCGCGACCCGCCTGACGGTGGGCACGCTCGCGCACCTCGCCGAGATAGACGACCGGATACGCTCGCGCGCCGAGCACTGGCGCATCTCGCGGATGGCCGTCGTGGACCGCAACATCCTCCGGATGGCCGTCTACGAATTCCTCCACGAGCCGACGCCGCGCACCGTCGCCATCAACGAGTCGCTGGAGATAGCGCGCCGCTTCTCGACCTACGAGGCGACGCAGTTCATCAACGGCATCCTCGACGCCATCAAGCGCGACCTCGACCGCGAGCGCCCGCAGGAGGACGCCGTCGCCCACCCCGACGAGCTGAAGCCCGGCGAGGAGGCCGGCGACGAGGCGGGCGAGGACGCGGGCGAGGAGCCCGGCGAGGGCGCCGACCCGCAGGCCGACGGCGAGAAGACGGCCAGCGCCAAGTAGGCGGCCTGCGGGTAGTCAGTAGTCGGCGGTCGGTAGTAGTCTAGAGGGCGGCGCCTCCGTCGGCAGGGCGGGCGCGCCGCTTTCAGTTTTTCCACCGGCCGCCGGCTTCGATTTTTCTACCGTCTACCGACCGCCGTCTTACTCTTCTCCATGGACGAACGCCTGCTCAGAGAGTTCCTGGCCGAAGCCGAAGAGCTGGTCGAGGGGCTGTGCGCCGACCTGGCGGAGCTGCGCGCCGTGCGGCGCGCGGGGCCGGCGCGGCGCGAGCTGGTCGCGCGCGTCTTCCGGCGCGTCCACACGGCCAAGGGGACGGCCGCGGCCGCCGGGCTCGAAGCGGCGGGGCGCGTGGCGCACGAGTTCGAGTCGCTGCTCGACGCCGTGCGCACGGGGCGCGCGCCGCTCGACGACGAGGCGCTCGACGCCTTCGACGAGGCGGCCGAGGCGCTCGCCGAGACACTCGACGACGCCGCGCGCGGCGCGACGGGCGGCGCCGCTCCCGAAAGTCTCCTCGCGCGGCTGCGCGGGCTGGCGTCGCGCGCGCAGGGCGACGCCGCGTTCGACGAGGCGGCGGCGATGCTGCCGGTCGAGGTCGAGCGCGCCCTGAGCGCGCACGAGCGCCGGCGGCTGTCGGAGGCCGTGGGCGAGGGCGCGCGCGCCTACCTCGTGCTGGCCGAGTTCGGCCTCGCGGACTTCGACGGCCAGTACCGCGCGCTCAGCGAGTCGCTGAAGGAGGCGGGCGAAGTGCTCGCCACGCAGCCCTTCGTCAACGACGTCGGGCCCGAGCGCGTCGGCTTCCGCATACTCTACGCGAGCGCGCAGGCGCGGCCGCTCCTCGAAGAGCGCGCGGCGCGTTTCGGCGCGACGCTCGCGGCGGCCTGGGGCGACGAGGAAGGGGCGTCCGGCGCGCGCG
>DASVUF010000297.1:0-5511 GCA_036387195.1 Pyrinomonadaceae bacterium
CGAAGAGGCGGGCGGGGGACGAAGGGGGCGGCCGAAAGCCTCTCCCTCGTCCCCCGCCCGCCTCTTCGCTTTCAGATGGTCGGGTTCCACGAGTTCATCCAGAGCGTGCTGGTGGACTCGCTGCGGCCGACCTTGTAGACGTTGAGGCTCGCGAGCGGCGGCGAGTAGAGGTGGAGCGTGACCAGGTCCTGGCCGCTGACGTCCGGGTTGCCGAGCTGGTGTATGTCTGGGACGTCGGCGCCGGTGACGAGCCCCGGCGTCCACTCGCGCGCCGAGAGGTAGCGGAGCCCCTCCGACTCGCCCATCCCGAAGAGCGTCTCCCACATCACGCCGCGCAGCACCTTCACCGCGCCGAACGAGCCGGCGTGGTCGTGAATCGGCGTGCGCTGCCCCGGCCGCCAGCACAGCACGAGCAGCTCGGCGTGCTCCCCGAGGTGGACGCGGTGGCGCGCGTACGTGCCCTCCTTGAAGCCGACGTAGGGGCGCAGCTCGTCGGCGCCGACCTCGACGCCCCCGAGCAGCGCGTTCAGCTCGTCGAAGGTCGGCCGCGCGGCCGCGCGCGCGAGCCGCTCGACCAGCCCCGCCAGCCCGTAAGCCCCTGCCGCCTCGGCCGCCTGCGCCGCGCCGCGCGCGTCCGCGTGTGGTGTCGTCGTCGTGCCCGTGGACATCTGCTCTCTGACTCCTCGAAGAGTTGCGGGAAGGTTTTCGCGGGGGAAGTCACGAACCGTCTTACGACAAACGCGCGACCGAAGTCAACGCGCCGGCGCGCGCGGGGCGGCGTCAGCCGAGGCGGGCGAGGAACTCCGCGAGGTCGCGGAAGCTCTCCGCGTGCAGGTCCGCGGGGAACCTGCGCCGGACGGCCTCGCCGCGGAAGCCCTCGCCGCCGAGCACGACCCGCGCCCCGCAGGCGCGGGCCGCCTCCGCGAACTGCGTGTAGTCGCGCGCGTTGTGCGCCAGCTCGCGCTGCGCGGTCGCCGAGACGCAGACGAGCGCCGGGCGCTGCGCCGAGACGTAATCGGCCAGCGCGAAGAAGGGCGTGTGGCCGCCGAGGTTGCGCACCCCCCAGCCCGCGCCTTCGAGCACCGCCTGCGCGCACAGCACCGCCAGCGTGTGCAGCTCCTCCTCGGCCGCGCAGCAGACCGCCTCGGCCGCGTGCGCCCCCGTGCGCGCCGCCGTCGAGCGCGCCAGCGACTCGACGGCCAGCGTCGCCGTGCTCGTCGCCAGGTGCTCGTCGGCCACCGACATCTCATCGGCGTGCCAGCGGTCGCCCACGCGCCGCATCGAAGGCGCGACCAGCCTGTCGAAAATCAGGTCGAGCGGCGCGCCCGACATCCGCGCTTCGAGCAGCAGCGCCGTCGCCTGGGCCGCGCGTCCGCGCGAGACGGCCTCGAAGAACTGTTCGCCCGCCGCGCCGGCGTCGAAGTCCCCCGCCGCCACGGCCGACGACGCCGCCGCCGCCGGGCCGCCCGCCGCCGACACGCCCAGTCCCCGCTCGGCCTGAAAGCGCATGACCTCCGAGAGCAGGAAGCGCCTGTGCCCGCCGACCGTCCGGCTCGCGCCGAGCTGCCCCGTGTCGGCCCAACGCTTGATGGTCGCCTCGCTGACGAGCCAGAGTTGCGCCAGTTGCCGCGTGGTCAGGAATTTTGTCGCGTTGCCAATCATCAATGCCCCAAAAGCTTTACACTTAAGTAGGATACGTGCTTTGGACGCGCCGTCAAGCCCGTACGAAAATTTCGCCGACGATTAAAATGCCCGAACTTTGTCATCAAATCGTGATGCACGAATTGAGCGCTTCCTGTATCTTCAAAACGTTCTGAAATCGCTCATGTTTGCGGGGCGTGGCCGCCGCCGCCACGAACGGCGAGGGGCGTGCGGCCGCGCCGCCGGGAGACTTATGCTCTTTGTAAAAGAGAGCCTGATTCGCGCCGCGCCCGAGCGCGTCTTCGCCTTCCACGAGCTGCCGGACGCGCTGGCGCGCCTGACGCCGCCGTGGGAGCCGACGCGCGTCCTGAGCGCCGCGCCCGACCTGCGCGCCGGCTCGACGGCGCTGGTCGAGACGCGGCTCTTAGGGTTTGTGCCCGTGCGCTGGCTGGCGCGGCACACGCTCTACGACCCGCCGCGCGCCTTCGAGGACGTGCAGGTCGAGGGGCCTTTCAGGCGCTGGCGCCATCGTCACACGTTCGAGCCGCACGCCGAGGGGACGACGCTGCGCGACGAGGTCGAGTACGAGCCGCCGCTCGGGGCGCTCGGGCGTCTGGCGGCGCCGCTGGTGGTGGAGCCGCGGCTGCGCAGGCTCTTCGACTACAGGCACGAGGTGACGCGCGCGTGGTGCGAGGGCGGCGCGGCACGGTAATAGCATCACCCATCGGGTATGTCAGAAAAGGCGAACCGAAACGGGACGGCGGGGGCGCGCGGGTGGATACTCGCCGGCCTCTCCGTGGCTTTGCTGGTCGGGGTGGCGCTGCTCAAAGCGCGCGCCGACTCCGGCGGCGAGCTTGATTAACTAACTCAACAGGGCGAACACAGGGAGGGTACTAAATGGCGACAGCAGCTTCAAAAGTGACGCAGGACGCGACGACGTCCATGGGCAGCCAGAGCATGACGGCGGGCGGCGGCAAGGACGTGGTCGAATCCACGCTCCGCACGATGGACGAATCCACCAAGGCGGCGGGCATCAGCCTGTTCCACATTCTGACGCTGGCCTCCATCGGCGGCTCGCTGGCGCTCTTCTTCGCCGGCAAGAAGTCCGCGGCGATTTTCGTCGGCCTCTGGCCGCCGACCTTCCAGGCGCTCAAGTCCGTGGCCGACACGAACAAAGAGAACCGGAAGTAGAGTCCCGGCCGGGAAGAACAAGGGGGAAGGCGTGGAGCCGCGGGCCTTCGGGTCTACGGCTCCACGCCATTTTTGTGTCCGCCGCCGCTCACTCCATTCACTCCATCCTGAGCGCGCGTCCGACCGACGGGTCGCGGCGCACGCGCCAGATTTTCGAGTCCAGGTAGTAGTGCAGCAGCGCGTAGCCCCAGAGGAAGCCCGAAATCATCTGCGTGACGAACGCCTCGGGGTCGGACGCGTGGTTGACGTACTGGCGCGGCAGTTGGTACCAGACGCCGAAGAGGACGCCGAACAGCACGTAGTAGCCGAGCCGGCGGCTGATGAACTCGGCCGCGCCGTGGCGCTCGCGGCACGCGGAGTCGCGCGTGTACTTGCGGTTGTGAAACCAGACGAGCCGGTGGTACTGGAAGTTGTGGTAGATGGTCAGCATGGCGACGATGGCGATGGGCTTGTGCTCCATCGGCGTCAGCAGCACGACCCAGTGCATCGGCACGGCGGCGGCGAGCAGCAGGTACTTCGGCGCGTCGAGCGGCAGCCCCGCGAGCGCGCGCTGCGCCTGGCGGCCGACCCACGCGGCCGCGGCCAGAACGGTCGCCGCGAGCAGCGCCGACTCTAAAGCGCCGAGCCAGCCGTGGAGCGCCGCCGGCACGCGCCGCAGCGCCTCGGCGTCGCGCGCGACGAAGGCGACGAACGGGTAGGTGAAGGCGAGCAGGAGGAAGGCGCGGTCGAGGGCGTTGTCCGTCGGGGAGAGGTCGTCGTTCTTCTTCTTGTAGAGCACCATGAAGCCGTAGTGCTGCTTGACGAGGTGGTAGTAGGCCCACAGCGCCGCGGCGAAGAAGAAGAGGAAGCCGAGCCCGGCCAGCACCGCCAGCGGCCCGGCGGCGAAGAAGAGCAGCGACCACCAGAGCAGACGGCCGCGAGAGCGCCGCTCCTCGCGGTCGAAGTAGGTGCGCGAGAAGGTCGCGAAGACGTGCGGCGCGTCCACCAGCACGGCCCACGCCGCCACCATCGGCACGAGCGGCACGAGCCCGCCGACGTAGAGCGCGAAGAGCGCGTAGCTCGTCGCCACCGACCCGATGAACCACACGAGGTCGTCGCGCGCGCTGATTATCCAGCGCAGCGAGACGGCGCCGGCGCGGGCCTCCGTCTTCGGCGTCGTTGTCGTCGTGGTGGCGGACATGAAAATTTATAAGGGGCGTTCGGGGCCGCGACTCTTCGCGGCGCGTGGACAGGCCAGACCCGGCGCGCACATAATCCCGCGGAAGGGGCGCGGCCGGGGCGCGCGGGATTTTATCACAGCGGCGGCGGCGCGCCGGAGCGCGGCCGAGAGCGGAAGGGGTTTCAAGAGCATGGCCGAAGACGAGGAGAGGCTCGAAACGCTGCTGGGGCTGATGTTTCAGGCTCACCCCTGGCACGGCGTCCCGCCGGGCCCGGAGGCGCCGCGCGTCGTCAACGCGTACATCGAAATTGTGCCGACGGACGCCGTCAAGTACGAGCTGGACAAGGCGTCGGGGCACCTGCGGGTTGACCGCCCGCAGCGCTTCTCGTCCTTCCCGCCGACGCTCTACGGCTTCATCCCGCAGACGTTCTGCGGCGACCGCGTGGGCGAGTTGTGCCGCCAGGCGACGGGGCGCGGCTCCGGCATCCGCGGCGACGGCGACCCGATGGACGTCTGCGTGCTGACGGAGCGCCCGGCCGCGCACGCCAACTTTCTCGTCCGCGCCGTGCCCGTCGGCGGCCTCCGCATGGTGGACGGCGACGAGGCCGACGACAAAATCATCGCCGTGCTGGAGAACGACGTCACCTACGGCCACATCGAGGACATCGGCCAGGCGCCGGCCGGGCTGGTCGAGCGGCTTCAGCACTACTTCCTCACGTACAAGCAGCTCCCGCAGGAGTCGCCGCGCCGCGTCGAAATCGCGGAGGTCTACGACCGCGACGCCGCGCTCGAAACCATCCGCCGCAGCTTCGAGGACTACCGCGCGCGCTACGGCGCGCCCGAGGAGAGGCTGGGGGAGTTGAAGCGGCTGCTTTCGGGTTGAGCGCGGGGCGGCGGGCCGGGGCGGGCGTCAGCGCCCGCGGCGCTTCAAGACCTGGACGACCATCCAGCCGGCGACGCCGACGTAGATGGAGCCGACGCGGAAGTACCACTGCGCGTCGGTCTTGGCCTCGCGCGTGAGGTAGAAGAAGCCCGCGAAGAAGACGAGGAAGGTGAAGAACCACTCGGCGCGCTCAAGCCAGCCCGATTTGCGCTCGGGCGGCCTGAGGTTCGGCGGAGACTTTAACCACCCCACGGCCCTTTAACTCCTGAACTCTTCCTCGACGCCGCAGGCGGGGCACCGGAGCGTGGCGCGCGACTCGTCAGTCCAGCGCGCGAGCGCGCCGGAGGCCAGGTGCGGGCCGCCGCCCTCGGCCTCGCCCTCGCGGAAGAAGCGCGGGAGCGCGGCCGCCTCGCCCGGCCGTCCGACGCCGCGCGCCGCGCCGCCGGCGCCGCCCCGCTCGCGGCAGCGCTTGCACTCCCAGCCGAAACCCTCGTTGACGAAGCGCCCCGTCTCGCGCATGCGGAAAGGCTAGAGGCCGTCCGCGGCGAAGTCAAACGCCTCGGCCGCGGCCGGCCCCCGTGCGCGGGGCATTAAACGCGGCGGGCGCGTGGGCGCGGCTTGAAGCCTTACAGAGCTT
>DASVUF010000298.1:0-24985 GCA_036387195.1 Pyrinomonadaceae bacterium
GGTTCGAACCGTGCGCGCCGCCTTTTCAACTGCCGGCCGCCGGCCGCCGCCCGCCGGCCGCCGTTTTCTGTTGCCTTGCCGCACGCGCCTGTGTAACACTCCGCCCGTCCAAACCGGCCGCGCGCCGTGAAGGCGGCTCGCCACTTAAGTCAACAAACGCAATTCAGAATCTCAGGGTTGGAGGCAGCGCTTTGCTCCGAGGACTCTTCCGCACCAAATCCCTCGACGACATCCTGTCGGCCGCCGGCGGCCCGCAGTTCTCGCTGAGGCGCACGCTCGGCGCCTTCAACGTCACGCTCCTCGGCATCGGCGCCATCATCGGCGCGGGCATCTTCGCCACCGTGGGCACGGCGTCGGCGGGCGACGCGGCGCGGCCGGGCGCGGGGCCCAGCCTGATGCTCTCGTTCGTCATCACGGCGGTCGTCTGCGCCTTCACGGCGCTCTGCTACGCCGAGATGGCCTCGATGGTGCCCATCAGCGGCTCGGCCTACACCTACTCCTACGCGACGCTGGGCGAGCTGGTGGCGTGGATTATCGGCTGGGACTTAATCATCGAGTACGCGGTCGGCAACGTCGCCGTCGCCATCAGCTGGGCCAACTACTTCCGCACGCTGATGGAGGGCGTCGGGGTCAACATCCCGCAGTGGCTCTCGACCGACTACCGCACGGCGGCCAAGATACCGGGGCTCTACGAGAGCGCGCCGCACCTGTTCGGCTACCCCGTGGTCTTCAACCTGCTCGCCTTCCTCATCGTCGCGCTCATCACGATGGTGCTGGTGTGGGGCATCAGGGAGTCGGCGGGCTTTAACGCCGGGATGGTGATGGTGAAGATAGTCGTGCTCATCTTCTTCATCGGCGCGGCCTTCTACTTCGTCTCGCCCTCGCAGATGGCGAGGAACTGGACGCCGTTCCAGCCGCAGGGGTGGCCGGGGACGCTGGCCGGCGCGGCCGTCGTCTTCTTCGCCTACATCGGCTTCGACGCCGTCTCGACCGTCGCCGAGGAGACGAAGAACCCCGCGCGCGACCTGCCCGTCGGCATCATCGCCTCGCTCGTCGTCTGCACGGTCTTCTACGTCGTCATCGCCGCGGTCTTCACGGGGATGATTCCCTACGGCGAGCTGGTGCAGCGGCTCTCGACCGAGCAGGCCGAGCCGCTGACGATGGCGCTCGACCACGTCGCGCCGCCGGGGACGACGTGGCCCTCGACGGTCGTGGCCTTCGGCTCGGTGGTGGCGCACACGGCCGTCCTGCTCGTCTTCCAGCTCGGCCAGCCGCGCATCTTCTTCTCGATGGCGCGCGACGGGCTGCTGCCGCCCGTCTTCGCCAGCGTCCACCCGAAGTACAAGACGCCGCACGTGACGACCATCGTCACGGGGCTGCTCGTCGGCGGTTTCGCCGCCGTGATGAGCATTGACGAGATGGTCGACCTGACCAACATCGGGACGCTCTTCGCCTTCGTCCTCGTCTGCGTCGGCATCCCGATCCTGCGGGTGAAAGACCCGAACCGCACGCGGCCGTTCCGCGTGCCGGGCGGCGCGTGGTTCCTGCCGCTGCTCGGCGCGGCGTCGTGCGTCTTCCTGATGTACTACCTGCCGCCGGCCTCCTGGTGGCGGTTCATCGGGTGGCTGGTGCTGGGGCTGGCGGTCTACCTCTCCTACGGCTACACGCGCAGCGCCGTCGGCCGGCAGGTGGGGCGGCCCGAGAAGACGCCGCCCGCGCTGAAGGTGGCGGCGCTCGGCTCGCTGCTCGTCGCAATCGGGCTCTTCACCATCCCGCACGACCTCGGCCCGGCCGCGCTCTTCGGCGAGGCGGCCGACGCCGCGGCCGAGCACCGCGGGCGGGCGCTCTACGGCCTGCTGCTCATCGGCGCCGGCCTCGTGCTGGGCGCCGCCGGGTGGCTCGCGGCCGGGCGGCGCGCGGCGGGGGGCGGGCGTTGAGGGCGCTCGTGCTCGGCGCGGGGCGGATGGGGCTGGGCGCGGCCTACGACCTGGCGCGCAACTCGGAGGGCGTCGAGCGCGTGACGGTGGCCGACGTGGACGGGGCGCGGGCGCGCGCCGTCTGCGACACGCTCGGCGACGCGCGCGTCCGCCCCGAGCAGGTCAACGTCGAAGACCGCGCGCGCGTCGTCGAGCTGATGCGCGGCCACGACACGGCCGTCAGTTGCGTCACCTACTTTCACAACCTCGGGCTGGCGCGCGCGGCCGTCGAGGCGGGCACGCACTTCTGCGACCTCGGCGGCAACAACGCGGTCGTGGACGCCGAGCTGGCGCTGGACGAGGAGGCGCGCGCCGCCGGCGTCAACGTCATCCCCGACTGCGGCCTCGCGCCCGGCATGGTGTCGGTGCTGGCCGCGCACGGGGCCGCGCGCTTTGAAAGCCTGGACGAGCTTCACATACGCGTCGGCGGCCTGCCCCAAAACCCCCGGCCGCCGCTCGACTACCAGATAGTCTTCTCGGTCGAGGGGCTCATCAACGAGTACGTCGAGCGCGCCCGCGTCATACGCGGCGGCCGACTCACGGAGGTCGAGTCGCTGACCGAACTCGAAGCGCTCGACTTCCCGGAGCCCTTCGGCCGGATGGAGGCGTTCCAGACCTCGGGCGGGACTTCGACGCTGCCCGAGACTTTTCTCGGCCGCGTGCGCGAACTCGACTACAAGACCATACGCTACCCCGGCCACTGCGAGCGCTTCCGCCTGCTCGTGGATTTGGGGCTCGCGCAGAGCGAGACGGTGGAGTTGGACGGCGCGCGCGTCGCGCCGCGCAGGGTGCTCGGCGAGATGCTCCACCGCCGGCTGCCGGCCGACGAGCCCGACGTCGTGCTGATTCGCCTGGAGTTCGTCGGCAGCCTCGCCGCGGGGGGGCGCGCGGCGCGGCTGCGCTACGACGTGATAGACCGCTTCGACGGGCGCGCCGGCCTCTCCGCCATGCAGCGCACGACGGCCTTCCCCGCCTCGGTCGTCGCGCAGATGATGGCGCGCGGCCTGACGACCCGCAAAGGCGCCGTCCCGCAGGAGCGCTGCATCCCGCCCGACGCCTTCGTCGCCGAACTCGCCCGGCGCGACATACGCGTCCACGAAAGCCTCGCCGACTGAACGCGCGCCGCCGCCGCCCGACGGAACCCAAAGGCGGGCGGCTTCGTTATCGCCCGTGTCCGTCTTCGAGGAAGGAGGCCGCCCCTTTTGTCCCCCGAACAACTCTTCTCGCTCTGCGGCGCGCTCGTCCTGCCCGGCTGGCTGCTGCTCGTCTTCCTGCCGCGCCGGCGCTGGGCGTCGCGGGTCGTCTGCCCCGTCGTCATCCCGCTCGCGCTGGCGGCCGTCTACCTCTGGCTGGCGGCGACGACCTTCGGCCGGACGCCGGGCGGCTTCGGCTCGCTCGAAGAGGTGTCGCAGCTCTTTCAGAACCGTTGGGCGCTGCTCGCCGGCTGGATTCACTACCTCGCCTTCGACCTCTTCGTCGGCAGTTGGGAGGTGCGCGACGCGCAGCGCGCGGGCGTCCGGCACCTGCTGGTCGTGCCGTGCCTGCTGCTGACGTTCCTGTTCGGCCCCGTGGGGCTTCTGCTCTACTTCGGGCTGCGCGCCGCGCTGCGGCGCAGGGTGGCGGTCGGCGTGGAGGGGGCGGCGTCGTGAGCCCGCGCGAGTTTTTAGGCGAGGTCTACGCGCGCGACCGCGTGCTGGCGCTGACGGGCTGGGGGACGGCGGCGCTCTTCGTCGCGCTGCTCGCGGTCGCGCCCTTCGACGGGCGCACGGTGACGGGGCTCAACCCGTGGGTCAAGCCCCTGAAGTTCTGCCTCTCGGTCACGGCCTACGTCTGGACGCTGGCGTGGTTCGTCGGCCACCTGCGCACGCGCTGGGCGCGGCTGGTCAGTTGGGGCACGGCGCTCGTCTTCGCGGTCGAGATGGCCTGCCTCGTCTCGCAGGCGGCGCGCGGCGTGACCTCGCACTACAACGTCAGGACGCCCTACGACGCGGCGGTCTTCTCGCTGATGGGGCTGATGATAGCCTTCAACACGCTGCTCGTCGGCGTCACGCTCGCGCTCTTCTTCTTCCGCGTGGCGCGCCCGCTCGCGCCGGCGTACCTGTGGGGCGTCAGGCTCGGCCTCCTGCTCTTCTTCCTCGGGAGTTTGGAGGGGATGGCGATGGTGTCGAACATGGCGCACACGGTCGGCGCGCCCGACGGCGGGCCCGGCCTCCCGTTCGTCAACTGGAGCACGCGCTCGGGCGATTTGCGGGTCGCGCACTTCCTAGCCTTCCACGCGCTCCAACTGCTGCCGCTCGCGGGCTACGCCCTCGGCCGCCTCAAGCCGGGCTGGCCCGGCCGCCGCCAGGTCGCCGCGGTCTTCGCGCTCGCGCTTCTTTACTCCGCGGCCGTCTCGCTCGTCTTCTGGCAGGCGCTCGCGGGCCGCCCCCTGCTCGGCCTCGGTTAGCCGGAGGGGGGCGCGCCCTGCGCGGTAAATAATTTCCGCGCGCGCGCGCCTTCGCGTTTATAATCTCGGCGCTCCCGCACGACCGGATTCAAGACCCGGAGGAACCCGCACAATGTCGAAGAGGCTTACGAGACTTGAGCACCCCTGCGCCCGGCCCGCGCGCGGCGGACGGAGGCGAATGCCTTGAGCCTGCCACTTCTCGCCCTCGGATTTCTGGTCGTGCTCGTCGCGGCCTACCGCCTCTACGGCGGGTGGGTGGCGCGGCAGTTCAGCCTGGACGACGCGCGCCGCACGCCCGCGCACGAGGTCAACGACGGCGAGGACTTCGTCCCCACGCGCCCGTTCTACCTCTTCGGCCAGCACTTCTCGGCCATCGCCGCGGCCGGCCCCATCGCCGGGCCCATCCTCGCCTGCCAGGCGTTCGGGTGGCTGCCGTGCCTCCTGTGGATAGGCTTCGGCGTCGTGCTCATCGGGGCGGTTCACGACTTCACCTCGCTGGCCGCCAGCGTCCGCCACGGCGCGACCTCGGTGGCCGAGATCACGCGCGAGCACCTCGGCGCGAAGGCGGGGCGCGCCATGATGGCCTTCATCTGGATAGCGCTCGTCTACGTCATCGTCGCCTTCGCCGACATCACGGCCGGAGCCTTCGTCGCCGGCTCCGAGGAGTTGAAGGCGTCGCGCGTCGCCTTCAACCCCGGCGGCGCGGTGGCGGCGGCCAGCGTGCTCTACCTCGGGCTGTCGGTCGCGCTCGGGCTCGTGCAGAAGTATTTCGAGCCGCCGCTGTGGCTGGTGACGGCGGTCTTCGTGCCGGCGGCCTTCGCGCTCTCGTGGGTGGGGACGCTGATGTCGAACACCTTCGTGATGTCGCACAAGACGTGGGGGCTGCTCATCCTGGCCTACTGCTGCGTCGCGTCGGTCGTCCCCGTCTGGTCGCTTTTGCAGCCGCGCGGCTACCTGGGCGGCTTCATCCTCTACGCGGCCATCGCGCTCGGCGTCGTCGGCGTCTTCTTCGGCGGCTACGAGATTCGGCAGCCGGCGTTCAAGGGCTGGACCGTGCCCGGGATGACGGGGACGCTCTTCCCCTTCCTGTTCGTGACCATCGCGTGCGGCGCGTGCTCGGGCTTCCACGGGCTGGTCTGCTCGGGCACGACCTCGAAGCAGGTGGACAGGGAGTCGCACATCAAGCCGGTGGGCTACGGCGCGATGCTGGCCGAGGGGTTCGTCGCGCTCATCGCGCTCGTCACGGTGATGATAGTCACGCAGGAGGCGCTGAAGGGGAAGGCGCCGGGGACGATTTACGGCGAGGGCATCGGCGGGTTCCTGACGCTCCTGCCGTTCGTCGGCGAGGGCAACCGGCAGGTGGCGACGACCTTCGGCGCGATGGCCTTCTCGACCTTCGTCTTCGACACGCTCGACGTCTCCGCCCGCCTCGGCCGCTACATCGTGCAGGAGCTTTTCGGCTGGCGCGGGCGCGCCGGCGCGCTCGCCGGGACGCTGCTGACAATCGCGCTCCCGGTCTACTTCATTGCGTTCGCGCCGCCGAACTCGTGGTCGAAGTTCTGGACGCTGTTCGGCGCGTCGAACCAGTTGCTGGCGGCGCTGACGCTGTTGACGATTACGGCCTGGCTCTACCAGGCGCGGCGGCGCATCGCCTACACGCTGGCGCCGATGGCGTTCGTGCTGGTCATCACGCTCTGGGCGCTCTCGATGATGGTGGTCGGGAACCTGCGCGCGTCGAAGGGCTTCGACGTGGAATTGATTAACGCGGTCGCCTCGGCGGCGCTCATCCTGCTGGCGCTCTACCTGGCGGTCGCCGCGCTCTTCAAGCTGCGCCGCGACCGCCGCGGCGACACGCTCACGCCCGCGCACACGGCCGTCGGGCTCGAATGAAAGCGGCCCGGCGCGGCGCGGAGGCCGCACGAGGACGACATGAAGGCCACCTCTCGCAAACTCTCCCGACGACTCGCGCTCGCGCTGTGCGCCGCCGCGGCGCTTTGGGCGGCCGCGGCGCCTTGCGCGCTCGCGCGGCAGGACGCGCCGCCGGAGGCGCGCGAGCCGCGCCCCGCGGCGCAGGCCCCGCCGCCTGCGCAGCCGGCGCAGGCCCCGCAGGCCGCGCAAGCCTCACAGGCGGCGCAAACCCCGCAGGCGGCGGACGCGCCGCGGCTCGTCGCCGCGCTCGAAGGCTACGAAGGGCCTTCGTTGATGAGCGGGCGGCGTGTGCTCGCCGTCTTCAGCCCCGACGGGCGCACGCTCGCGCTCAGCGGCCCGAAGCGCGCCGTCGGGCTCTACGACGCGGCGACGGGCAGGCTCCTCCACACGCTGTCGGCCGAAAGGGACGCCGACGGCTTCAACGGCTTCTCCTTCTCCCCGGACTCGCGCGTGGCGGCGACGCGCAACGTGCCCGACCGCTCCGTCAGCCTGTGGGACGTGGCGACCGGCAGGCTCCTCCTCAAGCTCCCCGGGCGCGACCGCGACATCGAAACCAAGTTCAAGGCGGCGAACACCCCGGCCGAGGAGTTCGTCGCCGTCCCCTTCAGCCCCGACGGCCGCGTCGTCCTGACCGAGCGCGAGGACGACGTGGTCGTCGGCTGGGAGGTCGCCACCGGCAGAGAGCTTTTCAGGCTCGAACACAAGACCGAGACGAACGCGGCGGGCGACGTGCTGGGCGCCCTCTTCTTCTCCGGCGCGCTCCACCCGCTGATGATGTCGGCCGCCTACAGCCCCGACGGCGCGCGCCTCGTCACCGCCAACGGCGACAAGAACCCGAAGCTCTGGGACGCGGCGACGGGGCGGCTCGTCGCCACGCTCGCGAGCCCCGGCGACTACGTCTACGCCGCCGCCTTCCTCCCGGCCGCGGGCGGCCTGGTGACGGTCAGCTTCAAGGGCGAGGCCAACCTCTGGGACGCCTCGACGGGCGCGCACCGCCAGAAGCTCGCCCGCGACGCCGGCGACAAATTCGTGTTCGAGATCGGCCACGACGGCGGCCGGCTCGCCCTGAGCCCCGACGGCCGGCTGGTCGCCGCGCGCGTCGAGGACGGGAAGACGGACGAGGTCAAAATCTGGGACGCCGCCGACGGCCGGACGCTGGCGACGCTCGGGAAGGACGAGTCGGACCTGCTCGCCTTCAGCCCCGACGGGCGCACGCTGGCCGCGGCCGGCGGCGACAAGCGCGCCACGGCGCAACTGCTCGACGCGGCCACCGGGCGGCCGAGGCTCGCGCTCGCCAGGACCGACGGCGGCGCGCGCGCGCTCGCCTTCAGCCCCGACGGCCGCCTCGTCGTCACCACGGGCGGCAGGGGCGTGCGGCTCTGGGACGCCGAGACGGGCGCGCCCGTCGCCACGCTCGACCGCGCGCGCTTCCCCGCGCACTTCAGCCCCGACGGCCGCCGCCTCGTCACAGGCGGCACGGACAAGACCGCCTACCTCTACGAAATTCCGGGGCGTTGAGGGCGCGGCCCGGCCCGGGGCGCCGGGCTCCGAGTCCGGGGGCGCCGCCGCCGGGGACTTTCAAAGCCCGGGGACGGAACTTTGAACACGGCCATCTGGACTTTGAACTTTGAATTCTTTTCAGCCATAATGCCCCTCTTTTAGCGAGACCAGAAAACGGGCCTGTGCGTACAATGCGCGCCCTCTCGCGCGACTGTGGGAACGGGAGCGCGCCGCGCGGCCGGCCTTCGCCCCCGGAGGCGTTCGTCACACAACACCCTTTAGAAGAACCGAGAAAGGAATCGTTCAACTTGTCTACCATCTTATCGCCGTCTCTCTCGAAGGGGCTGCTCCGCGCTCTGACCGTGCTTTTCTCGCTGGCCGCGGGCGCGACCCACGTCATGGCGCAGCCCTCGCACGGCGCGGGCGCCGGCAGCGGCGCGCAGACCGGCCACCGGCCCGGCGGCGAGGCCAACCTGCTGCTCCCCGACCTCTCGTCGGTCAGCTTCCTCGGCGTTGACGGCCACACGCTGCTGCTGGCCGGGATTCTCGTCTGCGCGCTCGGCCTCGCCTTCGGGCTGATGATCTTCGTGCAGCTCAAGAACCTGCCCGTCCACCGCTCGATGCGCGAGATATCGGAGCTGATTTACGAGACCTGCAAGACCTACCTCGTCACGCAGGGCAAGTTCATCATGATCCTGTGGCTCTTCATCGGGGCCATCGCCGCCACCTACTTCGGCTTCCTCGCCGAGACGGTCAACGACGCGGGCGGCGTCGAGCACGGCTTCCCGGCCATCAAGGTCGTCGTCATCCTCCTCTTCAGCCTCATCGGCATCGCGGGCTCCTACGGCGTGGCGTGGTTCGGCATCCGCGTCAACACGTTCGCCAACTCGCGCACGGCCTTCGCCTCGCTCGAAGGGCGGCCGTACCCCATCTACGCGATCCCGCTGAAGGCGGGCATGTCCATCGGCATGATGCTCATCTCGGTCGAGCTGCTCATCATGCTCTGCATCCTGCTCTTCGTCCCGAGGGACTACGCCGGCCCCTGCTTCATCGGCTTCGCCATCGGCGAGAGCCTGGGCGCGGCGGCGCTCCGCATCGCGGGCGGCATCTTCACCAAGATCGCCGACATCGGC
This sequence comes from Pyrinomonadaceae bacterium, assembly GCA_036387195.1. Lineage (GTDB taxonomy): Bacteria > Acidobacteriota > Blastocatellia > Pyrinomonadales > Pyrinomonadaceae > QHXN01. Next base: position 8,985 of record DASVUF010000298.1, read on the forward strand.
TCCGACCTGATGAAGATCGTCTTCAAGATCAAGGAAGACGACGCGCGCAACCCCGGCGTCATCGCCGACTGCACGGGCGACAACGCCGGCGACTCGGTCGGGCCCTCGGCCGACGGCTTCGAGACCTACGGCGTGACGGGCGTGGCGCTCATCACCTTCATCCTGCTGGCGGTGCCCAGCGCCACGGTGCAGGTGCAGCTCCTCGTCTGGATTTTCGTGATGCGCGTGATGATGATCGTCGCGTCGGCCGCGGCCTACTTCGTCAACGAGGCCGTCGCCAAGTCGCGCTACGGCAACGCGCCGACGATGAACTTCGAGGCGCCGCTCACGTCGCTCGTCTGGGTGACGTCCATCATCTCGGTCGTGCTGACCTACGTCGTCTCGTACCTGATGATTCCGAACCTCGGCGACGGGAGCCTCTGGTGGAAGCTCTCGACCATCATCACCTGCGGCACGCTCGCCGGCGCCATCATCCCCGAGCTGGTCAAGGTCTTCACCTCGACCGAGTCGAGCCACGTCAAGGAGGTCGTCACCTCCTCGCGCGAGGGCGGCCCCAGCCTGAACATCCTCTCGGGACTCGTCGCCGGCAACTTCTCGGCCTACTGGATCGGCCTCGCCATCACGGCGCTGATGGCCGTCGCCTACGTCTTCAGCCTGTACGGCCTGAGCGGGCTGATGGCCGCGCCGGCGGTCTTCGCCTTCGGCCTCGTCGCCTTCGGCTTCCTCGGCATGGGCCCCGTCACCATCGCGGTGGACTCCTACGGCCCCGTGACGGACAACGCGCAGTCGGTCTACGAGCTGTCGCTCATCGAGCAGGTGCCGAACATCGAGCAGGAGGTCAAGCGCGACCACGGCGTCACGGTCAACTTCGACCGCGCCAAGCACCTCCTCGAAGAGAACGACGGCGCCGGCAACACCTTCAAGGCGACCGCCAAGCCCGTGCTCATCGGCACGGCCGTCGTCGGCGCGACGACGATGATCTTCTCCATCATCCAGGTCCTGCGCGGCGAGGCGCTCGCCGGCGCGACCCGCGCCTCGCTCTCCGAGGCGCAGGGGCTCGCGACCTTCTACGAGAACCTGTCGCTGCTGAACCCGCTGTTCCTGCTCGGGCTCATCACGGGCGGCGCCATCATCTACTGGTTCACGGGCGCCTCGATCCAGGCGGTGACGACGGGCGCGTACCGCGCGGTCGAGTTCATCAAGGCCAACATCAAGCTCGGCGACGAGATAGAGAAGGCTTCGGTCGAGGACTCGAAGAAGGTCGTCGAAATCTGCACGCAGTACGCGCAGAAGGGGATGTTCAACATCTTCCTGACCGTCTTCTTCGCCTCGCTGGCCTTCGCCTTCGTTGACCCGTACTTCTTCATCGGCTACCTCATCTCCATCGCGCTCTTCGGGCTCTACCAGGCCATCTTCATGGCCAACGCGGGCGGCGCGTGGGACAACGCGAAGAAGATCGTCGAGGTCGAGCTGAAGGAGAAGGGCAGCCCCCTGCACGACGCGTGCGTGGTGGGCGACACCGTGGGCGACCCGTTCAAGGACACCTCTTCGGTGGCGATGAACCCGGTCATCAAGTTCACGACGCTCTTCGGGCTGCTGGCGGTCGAGCTGGCGCTGTCGGTCTACCGCAGCCGCGGCGACCACACGCTCAACTACGTGCTGGCCGCCGTCTTCTTCCTCATCTCGGCCTACTTCGTCTACCGCTCGTTCTACGGCATGCGCATCGGCTCGGGCAGCGGCCCGAGCGTGCGCGAGATGGGGACCGACACCGAGGGGCTTTCGGGCCGCCGGCTCGAAGCCGCGGGGGGCGACTTCGACGCGGCGGGCGTCGAGCGCGGCGCGGCGCGGCGCGACACCGTCCGCTGACTCGGGCCGCCCGCGCGCGGACAGGAGGACTGGAACTGTGAGCAGTTACGCGAAAGCAGAGACGCTGGCGGGGGCCCTGGCCGCGCCGCTGGATTGGACGCGGTCGGCGATGCTGGTCGTCGGCTTCAGCCTGCTGACGGCGGCGGCGGCGCAGGTCGCCGTGCCGCTGCCCTTCACGCCCGTGCCGCTGACGGGTCAGACGTTCGCGGTGCTGTTGACGGGGGCCCTTTTGGGGCCGCGGCTCGGCGCGCTGGCGATGGCGGCGTACCTCGCGGAGGGCGCGGCCGGGCTGCCGTTCTTCCGCGGCGGCGCGGGCGGCGTCGGCCACCTGGCGGGGCCGACGGCCGGCTACCTCGTCGCCTTCCCGGCGGCGGCCTACGTCACGGGGCTCCTGGCCGAGCGCGGCTGGGACAGGCGCTTCCTGCCGGCGGCGGCGGCGATGGCGCTGGGCTCGCTGGTCATCCTCGCGGGCGGCTGGGCGTGGCTGGCGCTGATGTTCAGGGGCGGCGCGGAGGCTTTCCGCCTCGGCGTCGCGCCGTTCCTCCCGGGCGACGTGGTTAAAATCGCGCTGGCGGCCGCCGCCCTCCCCGCGGGGTGGGCGCTGCTGCGCCGCACGAACGCGCGCGGCGAAGAGTAGGCGGGCCGCCCGCCAAACCCGGGCGGGCGAGCCGCCCGCCGGACTGAAAGGGCGCAAGCCAGAGAGCCCCCGGCCGTTCGACGCGGCCGGGGGCTCTCTTCGTGTCGGCCGCCGCGCCGGGCGGGGCTCGACGAAGGCGCCGTTTCTTGAAGTCGGGCGGGCAGGAACTTATAATCCTGCCGTCCGTGACGCCCGCGCCTTTCGAGCGGCTTAGCCCGCGCCGCGGGAGCCTCCCCCTTAAAACACTCGACGGAGAAACTTCGATGAGACTCTCTGCCCTCGCGCCCCTGTTCGCGCTCCTCTTCGCGCTCAACTGCCACGCGCAGGCCGTCGCGCAGGACGACGCCTCGCTCCGCGTCGTCGAGGTCGGCCCTTACAACCGCGTCGCGCCCGGACAGATAGTCGAGCTGCGCGTCGAGGGCCTGGGCGAGCGCCTCATCGCGCCGCCCGACGGCGACACGCTCCAGATTCTACTGACGCAGGACGGCGAGACGCTGAAGGCGCGGGCGCGCACCGCCGCGCCCGGCTTCATCAGGGAGTTGACGCCCGCCGCCGGCGCCGCGGGCGCAGGGGGGCCCGCCGGCATGAAGGCTTTTCAGGGGCTGACCTTCGTCGTCCCGCGCGGGCTGCGCGCGGGCGAGGCCGAGGTCGTCGTCTCGCACCGCGGCCGCCGCAGCGCGCCCTTCAGGCTCGAAGTGGTCGAGCGGCCGCTGCGCCCCGTCGTCGGGGGCGTGAGCGTCATGACCATCTCGCCCGCGAGTTTGCCGACGCCGCCGGCCGCCGCGAAGGCGCCCGTGACGCGCGCTCTCCTCGGGCTCAGGTTCGAGCGCGGCGCGAAGGGCGTCGAGCTGCACGTCCGGCCGCTGGCCGACCCCGAAGACGCCGAGGCGGGCGTCGTCGTCCGCTTCAAGCAGGGCGGCGCCTTCTACGACGCCGGCGCGCGCGTCGTACACCACGCCGGCGGGCGGCAGGACATGCCGAACGGCGCGTTCCGCCTGTCGCCGGCGCGCGACGTGCTGGAGGTGGACGTGCCCGAGATGCTCGCGCCGGGCGAGGCCGAGCTTGAGGTGACGCTGCGCGCCGGCGGGCAGGCGGGCGACCCCGCGCTCGTCCCCGTCACCATCACCGACGCCGCGCGCGCCTTCGAGTCGCCGAAGGAGGCCGCGCCGCGGATGCTGGCCGTCGCGCCGCGCCGCGTCGGGGCCGGGCAGGCGCTGATGATTTCAGTAGACCGCCGGCGCGCGCTCGACCCCGACCCGTCGAAGGCGTCGGTCGTCTTCGAGTCGCCCGACGGCGCGTGGCGCGAGGAGGTCAGGCCCGAGATGAACAGCGCCGTCCGCGACCCCTCGACGCCGCCCGACGCGCCCGTGCTGCTCGTCGTCCGCGCGCCGAAGCAGGCGGCGGGCGACGTGCGTGTCAGGCTGGTCAACCCCGCGCGCGCCGACTACGAGGGCGCGTCGAGCGAGGCGGCGCGCGTCGAGCTGGTGCGCGAGGCGCTCGCGCCCGAGCTGACCGCGGCCGGCGAGGCGAGCGCGGCCGAGCTGTCGCAGCTCCGGCAGCTCTCGGCGGCGCAGGCGGCCGACCCGCGCGTGCGGCCCGCCTTCGACCCCGCGGCGCGCTACGTCTCCATCCGCGCGACGGGGCTCGACTACAACCCGGCCTACCTGCGCGTGCGCTTCGAGCAGGAGGGGCGCGAGGCCGTGACGCTCGGGCGCGGCGACTTCGTGCTCTTCTCGAACGGCGGGGTCGTCGTCCGGCTGCCGAAGGGCTTCGGGCCCGGCGCGGTGCGCGTCAGCGTCGAGAACCGCGGCGCGGCCGGCTACAGCGCCCCGGCCGTCAGGACGTTCGAGCTGCCGGCGCGGCCCTAGCGGCTTAAGGCGAGGCGCAAATGAAGCTCCAACGCACACGCGCGCTCGTCGCCGCGCTCGGGCTGCTGGTCGCGGCGCAGGCCGCGGCCGCCGCGGACGCCTGGACGAGCGTCCGCTCGCAGAACTTCTTCCTCGTCGGCAACGCCTCGGAGAAGGAGATTCGGCAGGTCGCCACGCGCCTCGAACAGTTCCGCGCCGCCTTCCGCCAGCTCTTCGCCGGCGTCAACTTCAACTCGCCGGCGCCGACGACGGTCGTCGTCTTCAAGAGCGACGGCTCGTACAAGCCCTTCAAGCCGCTGGCCGACGGCAAGACCGTCTCGGTCGCCGGCTACTTCCAGCCCGGCCCGGACGTCAACTACATCACGCTGACGACCGAGCGCGCCGGCGGGAACCCCTACAGCGTCATCTACCACGAGTTCGTCCACCTGCTCGTCAACAACTCGGTCGGCAAGGGCTCCGTGCCCGCGTGGTTCAACGAGGGGCTGGCCGAGTACTACAGCACCTTCGCCGTCGAGGACGACCGCCGCGTCCACATCGGCCGGCTCGTTGACTACCACCTGCTGCTGCTGCGCCGTCAGCGCCTCATGCCGCTCGCCCAGCTCTTCGCGGTGGACAACCACTCGCTGGAGCGCGGCAGGCACGACGTCCGCAGCCTCTTTTACGCACAGTCGTGGGCGCTCGTCCACTTCCTCATCCTCGCCGACGAGGGCAGGCGGCTCCCTCAGCTCGGCCGCTTCCTCGAACTCGTCCGGCAGGGCGCGCCGACGGACGACGCCTTCCGCCGCGCCTTCGAGACCGACCCGCAGGCGATGGAGAAGGAGCTTCAGCGCTACGTCAACTCGCAGGTCTTCCAGAGCCGCGTGGCGACCTTCGAGCGCGGGCTGGAGTTCGACTCGCGGATGACGGCCGCGCCGCTGACGGAGGCCGAGGCCGAAGCCTACCTCGGCGACCTGCTGCTCCACACCGACCGGCCCGAAGAGGCGGCGGCCCGGCTGGAGCGCGCGCTCCGGCTCGACCCGGCGCTCGTGACGGCGCGCGCCTCGCTCGGCATGACGCGGCTCCGCCAGAAGCGCTACGCCGAGGCGACCGCCGAGCTGCGCGAGGCCGCCGCCGCCGCCGGCGCGCAGAACTACCTCGCGCACTACTATTACGCCTACGCGCTCAGCCGCGAGGGCGTGGGCGAGGGCGGCATGGCGACCGGCTACGCGCCCGAGAAGGCGAAGCAGATGCGCGAGTCGCTGCGCAAGGCCATCCACCTGCGCCCCGACTTCCCCGAAAGCTACTACCTGCTCGCGTGGGTCAACCTCGTCACGGGCGAGAACCTCGGCGAGGGCGCGCAGCTCATCCGCCGCGCGCTCGCCCTCGCGCCCGGCAACGAGCACTACGCGCTCGTGCTCGCGCAGCTCTACCTCCGCGAGGAGAAGTTCGAGGAGGCGCGCAGGACGGCCGAGCCGCTGACGCGCGAGGGCGTCGAGCCCGCCCTGCGCGCGACGGCGCGGTCGGTGCTTGCCTCCATCAAGGGCTACGAGGAGCAGGTCAGGAGCTACAAGGCGCAGCGCGAGGCGCAGGAGCGCGAGACGCAGGAGAGCGCGCAGAAGGGCCGACAGCCGCCCGCGCCCGCGCGCGACGAGGCGGCCGCCCCGGCGCGCGAGCCGGGCAAGACCGACGACGAGCTGGCGGCCGAGGCGCTCTCGTCGGCGCTCGCCGAGGCTCTGCGCAAGCCGCGCGCGGGCGAGACGCGCGTGCGCGCCGTGCTGACGCGCATCGAGTGCGTCCCGCGCGGCGGGCTGGTCTTCGTCTTCAGGGCCGGCGCGCGCCAGCTCCGACTGACGAGCGCCGGCTTCGACGGCCTCCACATCATCGCCTACACGCCAGACGCCGGGGGCGAACTGGCCTGCGGCGCGCGCAAGACCGAGACGACGGCCGTCGTCACCTACCGCCCCTCCGCGGACGCGCGCTCCAGGTCGGACGGCGCGCTCGTCGCCCTCGAATTCGTGCCCGCCGACTTTCAGTTGAAGTAGAAAGGGGCGGCCGCGCCCGTCCCGCCTTCGTCCCGCCTTCGTCCCAGCTTCGTCCCGGCTTCGTCCCAACTCGGGCCGCCGCCCCGTCCCCCTGACCCCGGCCCGCCGGCGCCCGCGCAGCCCCCCGCCCGCGCACGCCTTCCGCCCCGGCGCGGCGCGCGTGCTATAATCCGCCGCGAAAGCAATCACAACAACCGGCCACTCGCGCAGCTAATCTTCAGGAGGATTTACCTACATGGCTACCGAACTCAAACGCGGGGGCTCGGCCCTCGGCCGCATCGAGGAGCTTCTGGGCGAAGACGGGCGAGCCCTCCTAGAATTCGACTCGCCGAAGATTTCCAAAGACCTTTTGCAGACGCCCGGCCCCGACTTCGTTGACCGCGTCTGGGCCAACTCCGACCGCAGCCCGCAGGTCTTGCGCTCGCTCCAGTCGCTCTTCAACCACGGGCGGCTCGCCGGCACGGGCTACCTCTCCATCCTCCCCGTGGACCAGGGCATCGAGCACTCGGCCGGCGCGTCGTTCGCGCCCAACCCGGCCTACTTCGACCCCGAGAACATCGTCAAGCTGGCCATCGAGGGCGGCTGCAACGCCGTCGCCTCGACCTTCGGCGTGCTCGGCGTCGTCGCGCGCAAGTACGCGCACAAGATTCCCTTCATCGTCAAGATCAACCACAACGAGCTGTTGACCTACCCGAACAAGTTCGACCAGATTCTCTTCGGCACGGTCGAGCAGGCGCACGAGATGGGCGCGACCGCGGTGGGCGCCACCATCTACTTCGGCTCGGACGAGTCGGGGCGCCAGATAGTCGAGGTGGCCGAGGCGTTCGCGCTGGCGCACGAGCTGGGGCTGGCGACCATCCTCTGGTGCTACCTGCGCAACCCGAAGTTCAAGACCAAGGACGGCGACATGCACACGGCCGCCGACCTGACGGGCCAGGCCAACCACCTCGGCGTCACCATCGAGGCCGACATCATCAAGCAGAAGCTGCCCGAGCGTAACGGCGGCTACACCGCGCTCAACATCGAGAGCGGCTACGGCAAGACCAACCCGAAGGTCTACACCGACCTGACCAGCGACAACCCCATTGACCTCGTCCGCTACCAGGTGGCGAACTGCTTCATGGGGCGCTGCGGCCTCATCAACTCGGGCGGCGAGTCGAAGGGCGCGAGCGACATGGCCGAGGCCGTCCGCACCGCCGTCATCAACAAGCGCGGCGGCGGCATGGGGCTCATCTCCGGCCGCAAGGCGTTCCAGCGCCCCATGCAGGAGGGCGCGCAGCTACTCAACGCCATCCAGGACGTCTACCTCGCGGAAGAGATTACCGTCGCGTAACGCGGCGGGCGGCGGGCGGCGAACGGCGGGCGGCGTGCCCCGCCTCGCGGGCGGCGGCGCACGAACCCGGGTGATTCCCTAATGAAAGCTCTTCGACGGCCCGCCGCCCGCGGAATCCGAACGGCCGCGCGCCCCCGTAAAGGTGTGAGGGCGCGCGGCCGTAATCTTTTGTAGCGGGGCGAAAACGGTTGGCGCTGGCGAACCCACAGACGGACGCGGAGGACGCGGAGCTGCTGCGCGCGGTGGCGCGCGGCGACGAGCCGTCGTTCGCGCGCGTCTACGACCGCTACAGCCCCATCCTTTTGGGCCTCCTGCTCCGTATCTTACGCAGCAGGGCCGAGGCCGAAGACATCCTGCAAGAAGTCTTCCTACAGGTCTGGCAGCAGGCGCGCTCCTTCGACCCCGACCGCGGGCGCGCCTTCACCTGGCTGGTGACGCTGGCGCGCAGCCGCGCCATTGACCGCCTGCGCGCCTCGGACTCGCGCGAGCGCGCGGCGCAGCGCTCGACCGAGGAGGCGCCGCCGCCCGTCGCCCCCGCGCGCGACTGGGCCGACGAGGAGGCCATCCGCGCCGAGCGCGCCGCGGCCGTCCGCTCCGCGCTCGAAGAGCTGCCCGAGGAGCAGCGGCAGGTGCTCGTGCTCGCCTACCTCGAAGGCATGTCACAGTCCGAAATAGCGGCGGCGAAGAACCAGCCGCTCGGCACGGTCAAGACGCGCACGCGCTCCGGGCTCAAACGCCTGAGCGACACGCTGCGCACCCGGCTCGGCCGGCAGTTCGCGTGAGCGCCGGGCGCGCGGAGTCTGCGGGCGCCGCGCGCGGGCGAGCGGGGTCAATTTCGGCGGCGGGCTCCGGCGGGCGCCGCCGCGGCATCTAAGCGGCGTACACACGCGGCGCGTGAGTTTTTCGATGCGGCACGAAGAGTACAAACAGTTGCTGGCGCTCGAAGCCGTGGGCGCGCTCGACGCGGGCGAGCGCGACGCGCTCGGCGAGCACCTGCCGTCGTGCGCCGAGTGCCGCGAGGAGTTGCGCGCGCTGGCCGACGCCGCGGCCTCGCTCGCCTACACCGTCGCGCCGTCCGCGCCGCCGCCCGGGCTGCGCTCGAACGTCCTCGCGCGCGTCCGCGCCTTAACCCCCTCGGAAATCGTCGCCGCCGCCCCGCCCGAGTCCCGCGCCGCCGACGCCGCCCCGCCCGGGTCACGCGCGCTCGACCTTTCGGGGTCGCGCCCCGGCGTCCGCGACGCGCGCGCGGCCCTCCGCGGCTTCAGCCTGTGGCAACTTCTGGCGGGGCGTCCGGCGCTCGGCTTCGGGGCGGCGGCGGCGGCCGTGGCCCTCGCCCTGCTCGGCGCGACGTCGCTGTCGCTGTGGAGCCGGAACCAGTCGTTGAACGCCGAGGTGGCGCGGCTCTACGACCGTCTGCGCGCGACCGAGGGCGAGCTGGCCGGGCAGCGCGAGCAGTTGGCGAGCGTGCGCGACGTGACCGAGCTGCTGGCCGCGCCCGGCACGCGCGTCGCCGAGCTGTCGGGCAAGAAGCCCGCGCCGCAGGCGCACGCCACGGTCGCCTACGACCGCTCGACGGGGCGCGCCGTCATCATGGCGACGGGGCTGCCGCCCTGCCCGCCCGGCCACGACTACCAGCTCTGGCTCATCGCCGACAACAAGCCGCTGCCCGGCGGCGCCTTCAAGGCCGACGGCGAGGGGCGCGCGCGCATGACCGACCGCCTGCCGCCCGGCCACACGGCCCCGACCTTCGCCGTCACACTCGAACGCCAGGGCGGCGTCCCCGCCCCGCAGGGCGACGTCTTCCTCGTCGGCGCGCCGCAGGGGTGAAGTCGTAAGAATCAGGGACGCGGGGCGAGGCGGCCGGCCGCCCCCTCGCCCTCCATCCTTCCGCCTTCATCCTCTCTTTTGCTACACTGTCGGCCGGACAAAAAAAGACCCGGAGGAGCGAGGCGTTAAGTGGCGAACGAGAAACCGAAAGTGTCCAACGAGATTCCGGAGGGGACGGGACAGTTCGACAACCGCTTCATCCTCTGGCGCGTGTTCTGCGCCGAGGCGGGCATCCCCGTCGAGACTCTCCCCAGCGACCTCACCGGCGACGCGCGCGAGAAGTGGGAGAAGCTCAAGAACGAGCGCCTGCACAAACCCGCCGAGGGGCAGTAAAAGCCGCGAGCCTTAAACCGTAAGCCGTGACGAGAAGGGGCCGCTCTCATCTCGTCACGGCTTACGGTTTAAGGCCGGGCGCGGGTTCGGTCTCTCACGCGACGACGCCGGCGGCAGGAGGTTTTAAGACGATGCCAACGGGCGCGCGCTCCGCGAGCCTCGCGGAGGTGCTGGACGGGTTGACCGCCGAGGCGGCCGACGAGCTGACCGACCGACTCGGGGGCGGCGACGTGCGCTGCCACGCCTGCGGCCACCGCTGCCTCGTCCGCGAGGGCCGGCGCGGCGTCTGCAAGGTGCGCTTCAACGACGGCGGGCGCCTGCTCGTCCCCGCCGGCTACGTCGCCGCGCTCGCCTGCGACCCGACCGAGAAGAAACCCTTCTTCCACCTCCTCCCCGGCTCCGACACGCTGACCTTCGGCATGCTCGGCTGCGACCTCCACTGCGCCTACTGTCAGAACTGGGTCACGAGCCAGGCGCTGCGCGACGAGGCGGCCGGCGCGCCCGTGCGGAGGGTCACCGCTGACGGCCTCGTGCGGGCGGCGCGCGAGCGCGGGGCGAGGGTCGTGGGGTCGAGTTACAACGAGCCGCTGATTACGGCCGAGTGGGCGGCCGAAGTCTTCAAGGGGGCGAAGGCCGAGGGGTTCAGGACGGCCTTCATCTCGAACGGCAACGCCACGGCGCGCGTGCTCGATTACCTGCGGCCGGTGACGGACTGTTACAAGATTGATTTGAAGACGATGAGCGACCGCGCGTACAGGCAGTTGGGCGGCGTGGTCGGCAACATCCTCGACACCGTCCGGATGGTTTACGAGCGAGGGTTCTGGGAGGAGGTGGTGACGCTGGTCGTGCCGGGCTTCAACGACTCGGAGGACGAGTTGAGGCGCGCGGCCGACTTCATCGCCTCTGTCTCGCCCGACATCCCCTGGCACGTGACGGCGTTCCACCGCGACTACAGGATGACGGAGAACGCCGACACGACGGCCGCGCAGTTGGTGCGCGCGTGCGAACTGGGGCGCGCGGCCGGCCTGAAGTTCGTCTACGCGGGGAACCTGCCCGGCCGCGTCGGCCGCTGGGAGAACACGCACTGCCCCGCCTGCGACGCGCTGCTCGTCGAGCGCCGCGGCTACCGCATCCTCGGCAACGCGCTCGGCGCGGACGGCCTCTGCCCCGACTGCGGCGAAAAGATTCCCGGCGTCTGGGGCTGAAGAAGTAAGCGGCGGACGCTGGTCGGCGGGCGACAGTCGTCCGAAACAACACGAAGGCAGCCGGGCGCGTTCGGCCCGGCTGCCTTCGTCTTTCCAGCGGCCGCCGCCCGCCGCCTGCTTCTTCATTGCCTCGGGCGCGAGCCCTGGTGAAAGGCCGCGCGCCATTGGCCGCCGCGGTTCGTCCAGATGGTCGCGTGATACTGGCCGACGGTCTTGCCGCCGACCGGCCCGCGCACGGCGTACGTGAGGAGCGTGGCGTCGGCGTCGAGCCGCGTCTCTTTGAAGTCGGTCTGCGTGAAGCTCGCGGCGTCGAACGTCAGAATCATCCTGGCCGCGGCGGCCCTGTCGAAGACGCCTTCGGGCTCGACTTCGAGCGATTCGGGCAGCAGGAAGTCGGCGAAGGCGTCGGCGTTCTTCGCCCTGATGGCCTCCCAGAGCGCCTTCTCGGCGTCGGTGGCGGAGGCGGGCGCGGCCGCCGGGCTCGCCGCGGGCGAAGCGGCGGGCGAAGGCGTGGCGGCGGGCGAAGGCGTGGCGGCGGGGCTCGCGGCGGGCGTGGGCGACGCCTGCGCGGCCGGCGCCTCTGCGACCTCCGTCTCGTGGTGGTAGACGTTCACCCAGCGGCCGCCGCGTTCGGCCCAGGCCGACGAGGCGCGCGTGGGCCTCGTCGTCGGCCGCCCGTCGTAGCTGCTCTTCTCGTTCATCGTGTAGGTGACGACGCCGAGGTCGGCGTCCACCCTGACGAAGCGGACGTCGGAGAGCGTGTACTCGGTCAGGTCGTACTTCCTGACGCCCTCAAGCGTCTGCGCCCTGGTCTGCACGCCGTCGGCGCTGACGAGGACGAAGTCGTCGGCCAGCAGCGACTCGAAGGCGTCCCAGTTCTTCGCCCTGATGGCGTCCAGAAGCTGCCGCTCGCGCGCCTCGACGTCGGCCAGCGTCGGGCCGGCGGGCGTGGGCGACGCGGCCGCGTTGGCGTTCGCGTTGGCGTTCGCGTTCACCGCCCCCGTGTTCGTGTTGTCCGTCGTGGGTGTGCAGGCCGAGGCCGCCAGCAGGAGCGCCGCGGCCGGCGCGAGCAGTCTTTTCATCGGAGGACTCCGCGGAAAGGGTGGTCGAACGTCAGGCTTCTAACGCGAAACGCGGCGCGGAGTCAAGAGGGATGGACAGTAGTCTGTAGACAGTAGTCGGCGGCCGGCGGTCGGCGGAAAAGCCCTCAGCGAGCCGGGCCGGCGGTTCTTCGTCAACGTACGCCGGGCGTGACGCCACCGGCCGCCGGCCGCCGGCCGCCGCCTACGCCCTCAACGGTTCACCGCAGCCTCTTCATCCTTGACCCTCCCGCCTTCGTCCTTCGCTTTGCCGAGGCGGAGGCGCCAGGGCATGAGGACGGATTCCAGGATGACCTTGCGGGACATTTTCGACTGGCCCTCGCGCCGGTCGGTGAAGGTGATGGGGGCTTCGGCGACGGAGAGGCCGGCGCGTGCGGCGCGGTACGAGGACTCGACGAGGAAGGCGTAGCCCTCGCCCGCGACGCCCGCTTCGAGCAGGCGCGCGAGCGCGCGGCGCGTGTAGCAGCGAAAGCCGCTCGTCGTGTCGCGCACGCGCAGCCCCGTGATGCGGCAGACGTAGGCGTTGGCGAAGCGGCTCAGGGCGCGCCGCCGCAGCGGCCAGTTGGCGACGCCGCCGCCCTCGCAGTAGCGCGAGCCGATGACGACGTCGGCGCGGCGGCTCGCCTCAATCAGCACGGGCACGACGCGCGGGTCGTGCGAGAAGTCCGCGTCGAGCTGGACGAGGCGCGCGTAGCCGGCTTCGAGCGCGCGGCGGTAGCCGTCGAGCAGGCTGCGGCCGTAGCCGCGCGGCCGCCCCGCGCGGCCGAGCACCGAGAAGCGCGGCTCGCCGCCGAACAGCGACTCGGCGTGCGCGGCCGTGCCGTCGGGCGAGCCGTCATCTATCAGGCACACGTCCGCGCCGGGCGCGACGCGCAGCAGCTCCGCGACCAGCGGGCCGACGTTCTCGCGCTCGTTGTAGGTCGGGACGACGATGAGCGTGCGGTCGGGGTGCACCGTCAGGTTCTTCAGTCCTTCACGCGGTAAAGGTAGATGGAGCCGCCGAAGACTTTCTCGGGGGCGCGGCGGCGGTACTCGTCGAAGTAGTTGACGCGCTGCTCCTCGGTCAACTCGTCGCCGTCGTCGAAGCCGGGCGGCACGGTCGAGCCGTTCAGGAGGCTCGCGCCGATGGCGACGTAGCGCGTCGCCTCGGGCGTCTCGCCCGGCCGGACGAAGACGGCCGCCTGCTCGACGCCGTAGATTTCGAGCAGCTGCCAGTTGAGCAGCGCCGCCCCGACCTTCGTCTCGCCGCGCTCGCGCAAGTATAGCGCGAGCGCGCGCACGTCGTCTCCCCACTCGACGTTCGAGTCCGACAGGAGCCGCCAGGCCGGCGCGCCCGACGCCAGTTGGTTCACGTAGCTCATGTGGTCGGGGTAGGCGCGCGCCGCCTCCGCCCCGACCCAGCAGAAGGCGGCGGCGGCCAGCGCGGCGGCCGGCGCGCGGCGGCGTGCGCGGCCGAGCAGGTCGTCGAGCATCGCGCCCGCGAGGATGAAGTAGAAGGGGTAGGCCGGCAGGTAGTAGCGCACGCCGATGTTGATGGTCGAGAACGCGAGCAGCAGCGTGAAGAGCGCCGGCGGCAGCACCAGCACGAGCACGCGCCCCTCGCGCGCGCGCCGCAGCCGCGCGAGCGCCCACGCCAGCCCCGCGAGCGAGAGCAGCAGCGTCGGCAGCGGCGTCTTGAGCGCGAACGCCACGGGGAAGTAGTACCACCAGCCGTGCCGGCTGTACTCGCCCAGAAGCCCCGCGCTGTGGCCGAGCTTCGCGTGGCCGAGCTGCCAGCCGACGCCCGCGACGAAGTCCGCGGGGAAGACGACCTGAAGCGCCTGGTGGCCGGCCGCGGCCGCCGAGCGCAGCGGCCCCGGCTCCAGGTCGAACGGCGCGACGGCGCGCTCGACCGCCGCGTCGAACGTCTCGGGCGGCGCGTGGCGGAAGAAGTAGCCGGCGTTGACCGCGACGACGGCCGCGAGCGCCGCCGCCCCCGCGTGCGCCGCCACGCCCCCGCGCCGCAGACCCTTTCGCGGCGCGAACAGGAAGAGCCCCGCGAACACGACGCAGAGCGCCGGCGCGAGCGCGACCATCGAGAACTTCGTCACCGCCGCGAAGCCCGCCGCCAGCCCCACCCAAGCCGCCGCGCGCGCGCGTGGCGCGCGCAGGTACGCGTAGAGCGCGAACGAGAAGAGCAGGAAGGCGAGCGCCGACGGCACGTCGGTCTGCACGACGCGGCCGTGCGCCAGCACGGTCGGCTCCAGGCTGTAGAGCGCGACGGCGAAGAGCGCCGCGCGCGGCCCCCACAGCCCGCGCGCGAAGGCGAAGACGAGCGCGCCGAGGGCGAGCGCGACGGCCACCAGCGGCGCGCGCGCCCAGAAGCAGAGGTAGTCGAACCTCCACGCCTCGGACTGCCAGAACTCCTGAAACCTGTCGTAGAAGTACTCTTCGCCGGCCGCGCCCGGCTCGACGGGCGGCGGCTCGGCGCCCGCCAGCGCCAGCGGCGCCGCGCCCAGAATTTTCGCCACCGGCGGGTGCTCGTTGACCGGGCGGAAGTCGCCCTCGCGCAGGTGGTAGAGGCCCGCGGGTATCAGCACGCGCTCGTCAACGGTGATGCTCTTCTGCCTGACGACCAGGAGCATCTGCGCGCCCATCAGCGCCAGCAGCGCCGCGCACAGCGCCCCCGCCCTGCGCGTCAGAAAGTCGCGCGCCGGAAGGCCCGAGGCCGGGGGACGAAGGGACGGCTGAACGGCCCGCCCTTCGTCCCCCGGCCTTCGGCCTTCGTCACTCATCCTCCCGCCTTCGTCCTTCCCCGTCAGTCTTCCGTCGGGCGCGGGCCGGCGTCGAGGCCGCGCACGCTGGCCTGCCCGAGGACGCGCACGCGCAGGTCGTCCTGCACGCGCACCTGGCACGAGAGGCGCACGTTCTCCGCGAGCCCGGTCTCGGCCGCCAGACGGTTGCGCTCGGCCTCCTGCATCTCGCCCGGGTCGCCCGCCAGCACCTCGACGCGGCACGTCGTGCACTTCGCCTTCCCGCCGCAGCGGTGCAGTATGTCCACGCCCGCGTCCTCTATCGCGAGCACCAGTTTGCGCCCGGCCTCGGCCTCGAAAGCCTTCGTCTCGGTCGCGGTCTCCGCCTGAATCCTCGGCATAGTTTACCCCCCGGCAAAATACTTCTGTCGTTTAGAAGAGCGCACAGAATTTGGCACAGGCCGCCGCCCCGCGGCAAGTGCGCGCCCGCCCCGAGAGCCTTCCGCCGGCGCGGCGGCGCGCTGCTCTCTCGACCGAAACGGCCGGCGCAAGAGGCCGCCGACGCCTCACGAGACGCGCTGAGGCCGACGACTCCGCCGGGCGCCACTCTCTCGCTCGGCGCGGTCGTCCGGCGTTCGAGCCCGAGGCGATGGCCGTCAGCGGGATGGACCCGCATGGCTCAAAGCACACAGCGCCACGCCGCGCGAGGCGCTCGCGCAATTCCGGCTTTTCGTCAAGCGTAATTTCGGGTGGCGGGTCGGGGCGGGGCGGGAAGATACAAGTCGCCGGCCACAACGTCTCGTTCGACGTCGGCTTTCTCAAGAGGCTCTGCCGGCTGGCCGGGGGCGATTAAGGCGAGGTCTTCTCGCGCCGCCTGCTGGAGACGGCGAGCGTCCTCGACTTCCCCGTCGTGGCGGGCCGCCCGCCGCCGGGGCAGACGGGGCTTCGGCCCCGCGCTCAGGCACTTCGGCGTCGAGGTCGAGGGCGGGCGGCGCCACACGGCGCCGGGCGACGCGCTGGCGACCGCGCGCCTCCTGAACAAGACGGTCGGGCCGGCGCGCGTCGCGGGCGGCGGCGCG
>DASVUF010000299.1:0-1590 GCA_036387195.1 Pyrinomonadaceae bacterium
CGCGCCGCCGCCCCCGGCCGCCGCCGCCTCGCCCGCGCCCTCGGCCAGCGCCGCCAGCGCCCGCCGGTCCAGCTTCCCGTTGGCCGTCACCGGCATGGCCGCCAACTCCACCACCCGCGCCGGCGTCAGGTAGTCCGGCGCACGCTCGCGCAGCCACCGCCGCACCTCCGCCCCGAAGTCTTCCGCCGGCGCAGACTCCTGCGCTAGCCTAGCCCCTTCCGCCGGCTCCGTCCTCTGCGCCGACTCCGTCCCTTCCTCCGGCTGCGCCCCTCCCGCCTGCTGCGCCGCGGCTTCCCGGACGACAAAGGCCACCAGCCTCGTCTGCCCGCCCGCCCCCCGCGCCGCCACCGCCGCCGCCTCCCGCACCCCCGAGTGCCCCAGCAGCGCCGCCTCCACCTCGCCCAACTCCACGCGCATCCCCCGCACCTTCACCTGCGCGTCCCCGCGCCCGACGTACTCCACCACCCCGCCGCCGCGCGCCCGCCCCAGGTCACCCGTACGGTAGAGCCGCCCGCCCGACGCGCCGTGCGGGTCCGGCGCGTACCGCTCGGCCGTCAGCCCCGGCCGCCGCAGGTACCCGCGCCCCACCGCCTCGCCCCCGATGTAGACCTCCCCGACCACCCCCTCCGGCGCCGGCTCCAGCCTCGCGTCGAGCACGTAGACCGCCACGTTCGCGATCGGCGCCCCGATGGGCACCACCGCCTCGCGCCGCCCCCGCACGCAGTCCCAGTGCGTGACGTCCACGGCCGCCTCGGTCGGCCCGTAGAGGTTGTGCAACTCGACCCCCGGGAGCCTTTCGAGGAAGCGGTCGCGCAGCCCCGCGCCCAGCGCCTCTCCGCTGCAGACGACCCTGCGCAGGCCGCGGCAGCGGCGCGCCCCCGGCTCGGCGAGGAAGGGCTCGAGCATCGAGGGGACGAAGTGCATCGTCGTCACCCGCTCGCGCGCGGCCAACTCGGCCAGGTAGGCCGGGTCGCGGTGCCCGCCCGGCTCGGCCAGCACCAGGCAGGCGCCGGCCGTCAGCGGCCAGAAGAACTCCCAGACCGAGACGTCGAAGCTGAAGGGGGTCTTCTGCATCACGCGGTCCTCGGGGGCGAGCCCGTAGGCGCGCTGCATCCAGAGCAGGCGGTTGACGATCGCCCGGTGCGTGTTCATCGCGCCCTTCGGCCTGCCCGTCGAGCCCGAGGTGTAGATGACGTAGGCCAGGCTGTCCGGCTCGACCTCCACCCCGGGCGTGGCCGGCTCGACCGAGTTATGCGCGGCGCCGTCGCCCTCGACGTAGAGGAGGCGCGTGCGCGCGGGCGGCGTCAGCCCGGAGGCGAGCGCCGCCGTGGTGAGCAGCGCCGCCGGCGAGGCGTCTTCGAGCATGAAGTCGAGGCGCGGGCGAGGGTAGTCGGGGTCGAGCGGCACGTAGGCGCCCCCCGCCTTCAAGACCGCCAGCAGCGCGACGACCAACTCTGGCGAGCGCGGCAGGCAGACGCCGACGAGTGGCTCCGGCGGCAGCCCGAGCGCGAGCAGGCGGGAGGCGAGGGCGGAGGCGCGCGAGTCGAGTTCGGCGTAGGAGAGTTCGGCCCCGGCGAAGCGCAGCGCCGG
>DASVUF010000300.1:0-2999 GCA_036387195.1 Pyrinomonadaceae bacterium
GCGGGCGGGCCGACTCTTGCGGAAGACGGGCCGGGCTGCGGGCGGGCTCGAAGACCCTTCAGTGGGTCGTCGCCCGCGCCGCCGGGCCGATGAAACGGACGTCGGGGTGCCCGGCGAGCGCCTCCAGACGTTCGAGAGGGAACCTCGCGATGACGGTGTGGTAGCTCTCCGAGGACGAGACGACCTCGCCGCCGAGGCGCCTGACGCGCGCGAGCAGCGCCCGCGACACGCGCGCGCGCACGTCCACCAGCACGCGCCCGCGCCCGTCCACCTCGACGTCCGACTTCGGCGCGCCGCGCCGGCCGCGCTCGCCGCGCCGCTCGTAGAGCGCGTAGAGGAGCTGCGAGTCTATCTTCCGCTGCGCGGGCGTGCGCGCCTCCTTCTCGTCGCGCGACTCCTGCGCGCGGGCGTCGGCGGCGCGGGGCGCGGCCCCGGCCGGGCGCGCGCCCAGCGCGCACAGCGCCGCCAGGCAGAGGCGGCTCAGCAGGCGCGCGGACGGGCTCGGGGTCACTTGCATAAGGGGCGGGCGCGGAGCGAGGGCTTCGGCGCCGTTCGGCGGTAAAGGTCGTGTGCCTGCACGGGGCGCGGCGGCCGGCCGCGTCAGAAGAGATTGCGAGCCCGCCCGTGCTCGCGCGGGGGCGGGGAAGAAGCGCGACGCCGCGGCGCGCGAAGGGCGTGGTCAGGTGTGAGTCCGCCTCTTCATTTTCTACCCCGGCGGGCGGGGCCTGCCCGCCGGGACGCGCTACAGAGTGCAGGGAAAGTAAGGCAAGTCCCGCGTCGTGTCAAGGTTCCGGAGCCGCGCGCCCGCCCACGCCTCGTTGACACCGCGCGGCGGCGCTCCCTATCATCGCCCTTCAAACTCGGAGTTCGGCGGCGGCAGGCGCGCGGCGACGCGGGCTCGCGCGCGGAAGGTTTGGGGGAGTCTGCGGGGATGAGAAAGATTCTGTGGGCGGCGCTGCTGGCCGCCGCGGTCGGCGCGGGCGGCGGGTGCAGGCGGGTGCGCGAGGGCGTGGGGCTCTCGATCGTCCCGCGCAGCCTGCGCGACGTGCCGGCCGAGCGGCTCGCCTTCCGCTTCGAGCCCGACGTGGCGGAGGAGTCGCTGCCCGAGAACCTGCGCCGCGACGAGCCCGAGGAGCCCAACGCCGCGGTGCGCGCCTCCTTCGAGTCGCAGCGCCCGGCCGACGCGCTCATCCGCACGGTCACGGACCCGCGCGGCCAGCGCGTGCTCGCGCTCTACGGCACGAGCGACACCGACCGCGACTTCCGCATAGACCTCTACTCGGCCGACGGCCTCTTCATCCGCAACGTGCTGCCGGCCGACCTGACCGGCGTCTTCCCGGAGGAGGTCGCCTGGTCGCCCGACGGCGAGCGCATCCTCTTCAGCGGCGTCCGCAACCCGTCGCTCCAGGCGACGCCGACGCCCGACCCCGAACTGCCGCCCGGCGTCGGGCCGCCGGCCGCCGGCGCGGAGGGCGGGGCCGCGCCGGCCGAGACGCCGGCCGCGCCCATCATCCCCTCGACGCAGACCTTCCGCACCGAGCAGGTCTACGTCGGCGACCGCGACGGCTTTAACCTCCGCCCGCTGACGGCGCGCGAGGGGCTCATCTACTTCAAGCTCGCGTGGGCGCCCGACGGGCAGCAGGTCGCCGCGCTCGCCTGCCGCGAGGACGAGTGGGAGGCGCACCGGCGCGAGGGCTTCCCGCACGCGGGCCGCCCGCGTCTCGTCACGCTCGACGGCCGGGAGCGGCTGCTCGACGACCGCGCGACGCCGGTCGAGCCCGCCTGGTCGCCCGACGGCTCGAAGGTCGCGACCGCCTTCGAGTACGACGTGGCCGTCTACGACGCGGCGGCCGGCGCGCCCACCGGCGCGGGGCTCTCGCTGCGCGAGCCGCTGCGCGCCTCGTCGGCCGAGTACGACGCGCGCGTCTTCAAGAAGGCCGAGCCGCAGCCGGGCGGCGCGCAGCCGGCGGGCGAGGCCGTCCTCATCTCGATGAACCCCTTCGTCCGCCTCGAATGGGTCGCGCCCGAGACGCTTTACGCGCAGACGGCCTTCGTCCACATCTACCAGGACGAGCCGGTCTTCAAGTACCCGCGCTGGCACCTGCTGCGGCTCTCGCCGCAGGCGGCCGTGCTCGGCCTCCTGCAACTTCCCCTGGACGACGAGAGGAGCTAAACCCCCGCCATGCAATTCAACAGCGTCAGCGAAATCTTCGACGACATAGACGGCTCCCGCGAGCGCCTGCTGCGCTCGGTCGAGGGCCTGAGCGGCGAGCAGCAGCGCTTCCGCCCCGCCCCCGACCGCTGGTCGGCCGCGCAGCTCTGCGAGCACCTGGCGAGCGTCGAGTGGAGCGTCGTCAAGCTGCTCTCCAAGCTGCTCGGCAAGGCCGAGGAGTCGGGCGCGGCGCGCGCCGAGGGGGCGGCCTTCGAGCCCGTCTCCATCGCCGAATACGTCGAGCGCATCCGCGACGTCAGGCTCGAAGCGCCCGAGACGGTGCGCCCCGGCGACTCGACCCCGATGGCCGACGCGCTCGAAGCGATGCGCGGCGCGCGCGAAGCGCTCCACGCGCTGCGCCCCCGCATCGAGCGCGCCGACGGCCACGCCGTGCGCTTCCCGCACCCCGCCTTCGGCCCGCTCAACCTCTACCAGTGGCTCCTCTTCGTCGGCGCGCACGAGTCGCGCCACCTCGCCCAGTTGGAGGCGCTCAAAGAGGCGATGGGCGCGCCGCCGGGCGCGGGCGCCTGACGCCGCGTCGGGCGGGCGTCGGGCGGCGGCGCGCCCGGTTGCGGCCGCACCCGTCCGACCCTATAATCGCCCCTGCACTTCTTTGGCCGCACGCCCTGGTAGCTCAATCGGTTAGAGCAGCGGACTCATAATCCGTTGGTTCGGGGTTCAAGTCCCTGCCAGGGCATCTTCTTTTCCGAGTTAAATAGTTACGGCGCGGCGGGGCTTCGCCGCGCCCCATCCCGGGGCGCGGCCGGCGCGCGCCGTCGGGGCGGGA
>DASVUF010000301.1:0-7151 GCA_036387195.1 Pyrinomonadaceae bacterium
GCGGGAGAAAGCTAAGCGCGCTTTCTTCCCTCGCCGCGGCTCGCGGCCCACGGCTCACGCATCACATATGAACACATTCGGCAACACGGCGGCGGTCGAGGAGCGGCAGTTGACCGCGCGCCACATCTTCAGCCTGGTCGCTTCGGAGCTGGCGCTCGTCGAGGAGGAGTTCGAGCGGCAGGCGCGCTCCAACATCCAGGTCATCGCCTACATCGGCGACTACCTGCGCGCCTCGGGCGGCAAGCGCGTGCGCCCGGCGCTGACGCTGCTCTCGACGTCGGCCGCCGGCGGCGACGCCGCGCGCGCAAACGTCGTCCGCATGGCGACCGTGATGGAGTTTTTGCACACGGCCACCCTCGTCCACGACGACATCATTGACAACGCCGAGACGCGCCGCAACCGCCCCTCCATCAACTCGCGCTTCGGCAACCAGGCCGCCGTCCTGATGGGCGACTGGCTCTACATGTCGGCCTTCGAGACGAGCCTTCAGGAGCGCTCGCTCCCCGTCCTCGACATCCTGACCGCCGTCACGCGCAAGATGACCGAGGGCGAGCTGTTGCAGTTGACGCTGCTCGGCCGCGCCGACGTCACCGAGGAGCAGTACTTCGACGTGCTGCGGCGCAAGACCGCCTACCTCTTCAGCGCGTGCTGCGAGATCGGGGCCATCCTCGGCGGCGCGCCGGCGGCCGTGCGGCGCGCGCTGCGCGACTACGGCATGAACCTCGGAATCGCCTTCCAGCTGGTTGACGATCTGCTCGACATCACCTCGGACGGCGGCTCGCTGGGGAAGGCGGCGGGCGCCGACCTGCTCGAAGGCAAGGTCACGCTGCCGCTCATCTACCTGCTCGAAGAGGAGCCGCGGATGAAGCCGGCCGTGCAGGCCGTCATGCGCGAGGGCGCGTACGGCGAGGTCACGCGCGAGGCGCTCGTCCGCGCCGCCGAGAAGGCCGGGGCGCTCGAACGCGCGCGCGCCTGCGCCGCCTCCTACGCCGAGGCCGCCGCCGCCGCGCTCGAAGCGATCGCCCCCTCGAAGTACGCCGACGGCCTGCGCTCCATCCCCGCCTACATCCTCGAAAGGGAGATGTAATGCCCGACGAGAACCTTCTCGCCACGCTCGAGAACGGGCTGAGGCAGTCGCGCGCGACGCGCTCGCGCCTCGCCGCGCGGCTGGCCGACCTCGAGGCCGAGGCCGAGCGCGTCCGCACGGAACTCAACGAGATGGACGCCATCATCAGCCAGACCGAGGCGGCCATGTTCCGCATCCTCTCCTCGATGTTCGGCGCGGCGCAGTCGGCCTCGGCGGTCGCGCCGTCGGACGCCGAGATAGAGTTCGCGCTGCGGCGCGACGCGGCCACCGCGCCGCGCGCCGCGCCCCCGCCCCCGCAGCAGCACGCCGCCTACGAGCGTCCGAAGGCCGCGCAGCCGCAGGAGCACGCCTTCCGCCACCACATCCCCCCCATCCGGCCCGACACCGCGCCGAAGAGCGACCGCTTCTTCGAGCGCACCATCCCGCACGCGACCGCCGTGCTGCTGAAAGAGTCGGGCGGGCCGCTCCACGTCAACGAGATTTACAACCGCCTGCTCGAAGGCGGCTTCCAGTTCACGGGCCAGAACCCGACCATCAGCATCGCCGTCTCGCTCAACCGCAACCGCCGCTTCCGCAAGGTCGCCCCCGGCACCTTCGACCTCACCATGCGCGACGCCGCGCAGGCCTCCTAGGCGAGAGAAGCCGGACCGCGGGGACGCGGGGGCGAATTCAAATCTCGAACTCGAAATTTGAATTCGCCCCCGCGTCTTCGTGTCTGCGTGGTCGAGTTGTGCTAAGTTCTCCGGAACCGTTTCCGACTCGGACAGAGAGGGGTCAGGTGAAGGCAGATGCGCGCGATGATTCTCGCCGCGGGCTACGGCACGCGGCTGTGGCCGCTGACGATTGACCGCACCAAGCCGGCGATACCCTTCATGGGGCGGCCGCTCATCGGCTACGTCGCGGAGTACCTCGCGCGCCACGGCTTCGACGACATCGTCGTCAACCTGCACCACCAGCCCGACTCCGTCCGCGCCGCGCTCGGCGACGGCTCCGACTTCGGCGTGCGCTTCCACTACGTCGAGGAGCCGGTCATCCTCGGCACCAGCGGCGCCGTCGGCAACGCCCGCGCGCTGCTCGACGACGGCGACCCCTTCGTCGTCGTCAACGGCAAGATAGCCACCGACATAGACCTCGGCGAGGCGCTGGCGACGCACCGCAGGGAGCGCGCGCTGGCGACGCTCGTGCTGCGCCCCAACCCGCTGCGCGAGCGCTACAGCACGGTCGAGGTCGGCGACGGGCTCGTCGCCGGCTTCGGCGGCTTCCCAGCGTCCGATAACGCCGGCGGCGCGCCCGGCGCCGCTCCGACCGGGGAGGGAATCAAGAAGGAAACAGGGGAGGCAGACGCGGGGGAGGCTGGGGGGAAGACT
The DNA here is from genome assembly GCA_036387195.1 of Pyrinomonadaceae bacterium. Taxonomy (GTDB): domain Bacteria; phylum Acidobacteriota; class Blastocatellia; order Pyrinomonadales; family Pyrinomonadaceae; genus QHXN01. The sequence goes on from DASVUF010000301.1 coordinate 2,455, forward strand.
GGGGGGGGCGGGGCGGGGGGCGCGCCTTTGATGTTCACGGGGATACAGGTGCTCGACCCGCGCGTCTTCGAGTTCATCCCGCACGGCGTCTTCTCGCACTCGGTGACGGACGTCTACGTCCCCGCCATCCGGCGCGGCGACCGCGTGGCGGCGCACGTCTCGCGCGGCTCCTGGTATGAGCTTTCCACCGTCCGCCGCTACCTGGAGACGAGCGTGGCGCTGATGAGGCTTGAGGGGCGCGACGTCGAAGTCGGCAGGGGCTCGGCAATCGAAGACGGCGCGGGGGTGACGGAGAGCGTGCTTTGGGAAGACGTGCGCGTCGCCGCCGGCGCGCGCGTCCGCCGCTCGGTGCTCGGCGCGGGGGTGTCGGTGGCCGCCGGCGAGGTCTTCGAGGACGTGGCGGTCGTCCGCGCGGACCTCGCGCTCGGCGTCGAGCGGCCGGAGAAGGGTTTGCGCGGCGAGTTCCGCGGCTCAAATTTTGTCGCGCCAATACCTGAGTGATACAATCCACACGCGCCTAAAAGACAAAAAAGGCCGACCAAAACCGTAGCCGAGGCCGCGCGGCCGGGGCGTGGCAGGGGGCCCCGAAGCCGCCCCGCCCTCCGACCCCTCCGGCGCCGCCGTCTACGCGCCGGCGCGCCCGCGAAGAGTCGCGGCCCGCGTCCACGTAAAAGGCGCCGCCGGCCTTCGCGGCGGGGATTTTCCGGGTCGCCCGTACGTTTCGCCCCATGCATCACCCTTCTCAAATCACGCCGAACGCCTTCAGCGCGCCCGCGCGCGAGCGCCTGGCGGAGTACGTCGCGCGCAGAGGGGGCGACGCCGGCAAGGTCCTGGCGCTCACGCCCGACGCCTCGACGCGCGAGTATTTCCGCATCCCCTGGAAGAACGCGCAGGCCGTCGCCGCCGTCTACCCCGAGCCGTTCGACCCCGAGATTCACCCCTTCATGGACGTCACGCGCCTCTTCACGGAGGCGCGGCTCCCCGTCCCCGAAATCCTCGACGTAGACCCCCTGAACGGCATCATCGTCCAGGAGGACGTCGGCGACCGCCAGCTCCGGCGCGTCTTCGAGGCGGCCTCGGAGGACGAGCGCGAGGCGTACCTGGAGCAGGCCGTCTCGCTCATCGCCGACATACAGGCCGCCACCGCGCTGGCCTACGAGCGCCGGTCCATCGCCAGCCGCCTCGCCTTCGACGAGGCCAAGCTCTCCTGGGAGCTGGACTACTTCGTCCAGCACTACTTCAAGAGCCTGCGCGGCGAGACGTTCAGCCACGGCGACGAGGCGCAGTTGAGGGCCGAGCTGAACGACGTCGCGGCCGAGCTGGCGGCGCGGCCGCGGACGCTCTGCCACCGCGACTTTCACTCGTCGAACCTGATGGTGGACGCGCGGGGCCGGCTGCGCGTCATAGACTACCAGGACGCGCGGATGGGGCCGGCCAGCTACGACCTCGTCTCGCTGCTGCTCGACCGCCGCACCAGCATGCCCTCGCTCGCCGAGGTGCGCGAGCGGCGCCTCTTCTTCCTCGACGAGCGGCGCGCGCGCGGGCTCGGAGACGTTGACCCGGACGACTTCGCGTACGAGTTCCGCCTGATGACCGTCCAGCGCTGCCTGAAGGCCGTGGGGACGTTCTCTTACCAGACGGCCGTCGCGGGGCGCGGCGACACCTACGCGCACTTCATCAACCCGATGCTGGAGATAGTCGTCCAGTCCGCCGACTGGCTCGACCGCTTCCCGCTGCTGCGCTCGACGCTGCGCGGGCGCCTGGGCGGGGGCGACTACTCCGGACGCACACACGGCGGCTGACACGGCCGCGATTCGCCACCATTCCGAACATGCAACAGGTCTACATCAACCAGCTCTCGCGCCACGCCGGGGAAGAGGTCACCGTCCGCGGCTGGCTCTACAACACGCGTTCGAGCGGCAAGCTCATGTTCCCGCAGCTGCGCGACGGCACGGGCGTCGTCCAGTGCGTCGTGCTGAAGAAGGCGGTCGCCCCCGAGGTCTGGGACGCGCTCAACCACCTCGGGCAGGAGTCGGCCGTCTCCGTGCGCGGCTCGGTGCGCGCCGACGAGCGCGCGCCCGGCGGCTTCGAGATTGACGTGGCCGGGGCCGAAGTCCTCCAGCGCGTCGAGGGCTACCCCATCACGCCCAAGGAGCACGGGACGGAGTTCCTCATGGACCACCGCCACCTCTGGCTCCGCTCGCGCCGCCAGCACGCCATCCTGCTCGTCCGCCACACCGTCATCAACGCCGTCCGCGAATTCCTCAACCGCGACGGCTTCGTCCTCTGCGACACGCCCATCCTGACGCCGGCGGCCTGCGAGGGCACGACGACGCTCTTCGAGGTGGACTACTTCGACGACGAGAAGGCGTACCTGTCGCAGTCCGGCCAGCTCTACAACGAGGCGACCGCCGCCGCCTTCGGCAAGGTCTACGCCTTCGGCCCGACCTTCCGCGCCGAGCGCTCGAAGACGCGCCGCCACCTGACCGAGTTCTGGATGGTCGAGCCCGAGATGGCCTACGCCACGCTCGACGACGTGATGGACCTGAGCGAGCGCTTCCTCTCTTCAATCGCCGCGCGCGTGCTCGACGAGCGCCGCGAGGAGCTGAAAGTCCTGGAGCGCGACCCGGCGAAGCTCGAAGCCATCACGCCGCCCTTCCCGCGGCTCCAGTACGACGAGGCGGTCAGGATTCTTCACGAGGGGCACGAGCGCGGCGAGGTCGAGCAGCGCTTCGAGTGGGGCGGCGACTTCGGCTCGCCCGACGAGACGTACATCTCCGGCCGCTTCGACAAGCCCGTCATGGTTCACCGCTACCCGGCGGCCGTCAAGGCTTTTTACATGAAGCGCGACCCGGCGCGCGACGACCTGGCGCTCGGCGTGGACGTGCTCGCGCCCGAGGGCTACGGCGAGGTCATCGGCGGCGGCGAGCGCGCCACCTCGCTCGAATTCCTCGAAGAGCAGCTCGAAAAACACGAGCTGCCGCGCGAGGCGTTCGAGTGGTACCTGGATTTGCGGCGCTACGGCAGCGTCCCGCACGCCGGCTTCGGCATGGGCGTCGAGCGCTGCGTCGCATGGATGTGCGGCATCGAGCACATCCGCGAGACGATCCCGTTCCCGCGGATGCTCTACCGCCTGAGACCTTAAGCATGGAAAAGATTGTCACCATCTTCGGCGGCTCGAAGTGCGGCGAGGAGAGCGAGGAGTACCGGCAGGCGATGGAGCTGGGCCGGCTGCTCGCCGAGGGCGGCTACACCATCTGCACGGGCGGCTACCTGGGCGTGATGGAGGGCGCGAGCCGCGGGGCGCGCGAGCGCGGCGGGCGCGTGCTCGGCGTCGTGATGAACCAGTTCAAGTCCGAGCCCAACCGCTACCTGACGGACAAGGTCGCCAGCTCGCACTTCTACGAGCGCCTGCAAAGCCTCATCGAGCGCTCGGTCGGCTTCGTCGCGCTGCGCGGCGGCGCGGGCACCGTCACCGAGATGTCGCTCGTCTGGAACAAGCTCCAGACGCGGGTCATCGAGCCGCGCCCGCTCGTGCTCCTCGGCGAACGCTGGCGCAAGGTCATCGGGTCGTTCCGCGAGCACCTCATCGTCAGCGACCAGGACGTGGCGCTCCTCGACTTCGTCGCCACGCCCGCGGAGGCGGTCAGAATCATCAACGAGAGAGGCGAAAGGGGCAGCTTATGAACTGTCAGACTTGCGGCGCAGGGCTTCTGCCGGGCGGGAAATTCTGCGGCGCGTGCGGCACGCCGACGGCCGCCGCCGAGCCGGCGCACCCGCCGATACCCCCCATCCCCGCGCAGCAGCAGCCGCACCAGCCGATACCGCCGCTTCCGCCGCCGCAGCCGCAGTATCAGCAGCACCAGCAGCAGCAGCAGTCGGCCGGCGCGGCCGGCGGCGGCATCAGGATTGACGACGACGCGCGCGGCGAGGGGCGCGGCTACTCCTACGAAGTCCTGCACCAGCCGTCGTTCGCGCTCGCCGTCGTCCGGCTCCAGGCCGAGCAGTCCATCCTCGCAGAGGCGGGCGCGATGGTCTCGATGTCGGCCAACGTCGAGTTGCAGTCGCAGATGAAGGGCGGGCTGATGGGCGCGCTGAAGCGCGCCGTCGGCGGCGAGTCGGCCTTCGTCTCGACCTTCACGGCGCGCGGCGGCCCCGGCGAGGTGACGCTCGCGCCCGGCTCGCCCGGCGACATCGCCGCCATCGAGATGCGCGACCAGCAGTTCTTCGTCCAGTCCAGCTCGTACCTCGCGGGCGACGCCAGCCTGACCGTGGACACGCGCTGGGGCGGCGCCAAGTCGTTCTTCGGCGGCGAGGGGCTGTTCGTCATGCAGGTGACTGGGGCGGGGCTGCTGCTGCTCTCGTCGTTCGGCGCCATCCACCGCAAGCGGCTCGCGCCGGGCGAGCGCTACGTGGTGGACAGCGGCCACCTCGTCGCGTGGGAGGGGACGACGCAGTACACGCTGCGCAAGGCCGCGGCCGGCTTCTTCCGCAGCATGGTCAGCGGCGAGGGCGTCGTCGCGGAGTTCACGGGCCCGGGCGAGATTCTCATCCAGACCCGCAACCTCGCGGCCTTCGCAGGGCTGATGAAGCCCTTCTTCCCCTCGCAGGGCGGCGGGGGCGGCGGCTTCAACTTCAACGTCGGCGGGTGAGGGTTTAATGAGCGAACTGCTCGCGGAGCGACAGGCGGAAGGCCG
>DASVUF010000302.1:0-9135 GCA_036387195.1 Pyrinomonadaceae bacterium
CCCGGACACCGAGCTGAACGAGTACCTCGAAGAGCACTACGAGCGCGTCGCCTACGCCAACCAGCACTTCGCCTCGGGCATGCCGGGCTGGAAGAGCGACCGCGGCCGCATCTACATCATGTACGGCCCGCCGCACGAGAAGGAGACGCACCCGACCGGCGGCGGCTACGAGCGCCCCTACAACGAGGGCGGCGGCTCGACGACGACCTACCCCTTCGAGGTCTGGTTCTACCGCCACCTGCCCGGCATCGGCTCCGGCATCGAGATCGAGTTCGTGGACCCGACCGGCACGGGCGAGTACCGCATCGCCCGCTCGCCCGACGAGAAGGACGCGATGCTCAACGTCCCCGGCGCGGGGCTCACGCTGATGGAGCAGCTCGGGCTCTCGTCGAAGACCGACCGCGTCGCCAACCGCGGCGCCTTCGGCTACAGCGGCCCCGGCGCGCGCGAGCAGGACAGCCCCTTCTCGCGCCTCATCCTCTACACCGACCTCCAGCGGCCGCCGCAGGTCAACGACGTGCTGGAGAAGAGCCTGCTCGCCACCGCCTCGACCGGCGCCGAGGACACCTCCGCGCTCGACGTGGCGACCAAGGTGGACTTCTACCGCGCCTCGGACGAGCGCGTGATGACGGCCATCACCGTCCAGACCGACAACAACGACCTGACCTTCAAGGACGTGGGCGGCGTGCAGACCGCCAAGCTCAACATCTACGGCCGCGTGACCAACCTCTCGGGCCGCCGCATCACGAGCTTCGAAGACCCCGTCACGACGACCGCCACCGTGGACGAGCTGTCGTCGGCCAGGGACCGGAAGTCGGCCTACCAGCGCGTGCTGCCGCTCGCGCCCGGCAACTACAAGGTTGACCTGCTCATCCGCGACATCAACTCGGGCGCGGCGACCGTCAAGGCCATCGGCTTCGAGGTGCCCAAGTTCACGGCCGAGAAGCTCGGCGCCTCGACGCTCGTCCTCGCCGTCAAGCTCCAGGCGCTCAACGACCAACTGCCCGGCATGTTCTCCATCGGCCCGTACAAGGTCGTCCCGAACGTCTCGGGCACGTACAAGCGCGGGCAGGACGTCGGCATCTACATGCAGGTCTACAACGCCGGCATTGACCAGACGACGCTCAGGCCCGCGGTGGACGTCGAGTACGTGCTGCTGAAGGACGGCAAGGAGGTCTTCAAGCAGGCCGAGGACTGGCGCGGCAACTCCGACGCCGGGCAGCGCCTGACGCTGGCGCGCCTGCTCCCGACCTCGAACCTCGCCCCGGGCGAGTACGAGATAGTCGTCCGCGTCCGCGACAAGGTCGCCGGCCAGTCGCTCACGCCCTCGGCCAGGTTCCACGTCCAGGCCGACAAGTAGGGCGCACGGCGGGCCCGTGCGGCGAGACTCGAAGGCGGCGCGCTTCCCCGAAAGCGCGCCGCCTTTCCCTTTCCCCGCGCGACGTTTGACAGCCGCCCCGCCTTCGTTGGAGGATTTGGCCTTGCGCCGCCTCCGTATCCGTAAAGACTCCCGGCAAAAATTCCAAGGCCGCCCGAAGAGGTCACGAACACCGATGCGACAAAGACCCGCCCGCCTCGCCCCCCTGCTCCTGCTCGCGTTCCTGCTCCTTCAGCCCGCGCTCCTCGCGCAGACGCTCGAAGAGCGGCTCAAAGAGATTGACGACTACGCGGCGAAGGCCGGGCGGGACTGGAAGGTTCCCGGCTTCGCGGTGGCCATCGTCAAAGACGACCGCGTGGTCTTCGCCAGGGGCTACGGCGTGCGCGAGCTGGGGAAGCCCGGGGCGGTGGACAAGGACACGCTCTTCGCCGTCGCGTCGAACACGAAGGCCTTCACGTCCGCCGCGCTGGCGACGCTCGTGGACGAGGGCAAGCTGAGGTGGGACGACCCCGTCACGAAATACCTGCCCGGCTTCCAGCTCTACGACCCCTACGTCACGCGCGAGATGACCGTGCGCGACCTGCTGAGCCACCGCAGCGGGCTCGCCACCTTCGGCGGCGACCTGCTCTGGTACGAGACCACCTACCCGCGCTCGGAGGTCATCCGCCGCGTCCGCTTCCTCAAGCCCGTCCACGGCTTCCGCGGCCGCTACGGCTACCAGAACATCATGTTCCTCGCCGCGGGCGAGGTCGTCCCGGCCGTGACCGGCAAGTCCTGGGACGACTACGTGCGCGAGCGCTTCTTCCGGCCGCTCGGGATGACGCGCTCGAACACGACCTACGCGCAGTTGATGGCCTCGCAGAACGTCGCGGCGCCGCACAACGAGGTCGAGGGGCGCGTGCGGGTCATCAGGTATTCGAACGTGGACGCGGCGGGCGGCGCGGCCGCCATCAACTCGACGGCCGCCGAGATGGCCGAGTGGGTGCGCCTGCAACTCGGGCGCGGGGCGTACCAGGGGAACAGGATATTCTCGGCGGCCGCTTCGCGCGAGATGTGGACGCCGCAGACCATCGTCTCGGGCGTGGGCGAGGCGGCCGAGCGTTTCAACCCGACCGTCCACTTCAACCTCTACGGGCTGGGCTGGGCCTTGAGCGACTACCGCGGCCGCAAGGTCGTCACGCACAGCGGCGGCCTCGACGGCATGACCTCGCGCGTGGCGCTGCTGCCCGAGGAGAACCTCGGCGTCGTCGTCCTCACCAACAGCGAGACGCCGCTCCAGGCGTTCCTCTACTACAAGGTCTTCGACGTCTTTACGGGGGCGCCGGCGCGCGACTGGAGCGCGGACTACGCGGCGCGCGCGAAGGCGGCGCGCGAGCGCGAGGAGGCGGAGGCGAGGAAAATCGAGGAGGCGCGCGTGCCCGGCACGAAGCCCTCGCTCCCGCTCGCGGCCTACGCCGGCACGTACGGCGGCCAGATGTACGGCGACGCGAGGGTGACGGAGGAGAACGGCCGCCTCGTCGTCCGCCTGCTGCCCTCGCCCAACTACGTCGGCGACCTCGAACACTGGCACTTCGACACCTTCCGCATCAAGTGGCGCGAGTCGGTCGTCTACCCCTACCCGCGCGGCTGGGTCACCTTCCAGCTCGACCCGCAGGCCAAAGTCTCCGAGATGAAGATTGACGTCCCCAACCCCGACTTCGACTTCAAAGAGCTTGAGTTCAGACGCGCCGCGGACGCGAAGTAGGCGGGGTCAGAGCGCGGGCGGCGGTCAGAAGTCGAAGCTGCCCTGCCCCGCGCCGTCGGGCTTCTTCCCCGCCTCGTCCTCCGAGGTGGGCGCGCGCTCGCCGCGGCGGAGCGCGTTGACGAGCAGGTGCGCGCGGCGCGTCGGCTCCGGCTGGCGGTAGCCGCCGTCGCAGCGCATCGTCAAGTCTATCGCGCCCTCCAAATCTATCAGGTGGCCGGGCGAGACGTAGATGGGGTGGACGCGCGACTTCGTCCGCAGCGCCGCGCCGACCGTCTCGCCCTTGTCCACCATCGGCGACCACGCGCCGCGCTCCTCGCCCGGTTCCTCGTACTTACCCACCAGCACGGACTTCGCGCACCCGAACGTCGGGCGCTTGATGATGAGCCCGACGTGGCAGGCGATGCCGACCCGCCGCGGGTGCGCGAGCCCCTGCCCGTCGAACATCACCGCGTCCGGCTCGGTCTTCAGCCTCGCCCAGGCCTCCAGCACCGACGGCGACTCGCGGAACGACAGCAGCCCCGGCACGTAAGGGAACTTCGTCTCGCCGACGAGCCCGACCTCCTCGACCACTTCGAGCGTCGGCAGGCGCAGGACGACGATGCCCGTGTAGATGGTCGGGTCGAACTTGTTGAAGCTGATGTCGGCGCCCGCGACCGTCTCGACCTTCTTCTTCAAAGGCGTGACGCGCACGCGCTCGCGCAGGCGCTTCTGCAACTCGACCGCCTCGCGCGGCGTCAGGCCCCACTCGTGCAACTGTTCAAAGCTCGCCACCCGTCCCCCCTTCACCGTGCGGCCCCGCCGCCGCGAACTCGACCGTCTCGGCGCGCGTGACGCCGGCGTCCCTCTGGATGACCGAGTGCGCGCGCCAGCGCGCGTCGTCCCTGCGCGGGAAGTCCAGGCGGTAGTGGCCGCCGCGCGACTCCTCGCGCCAGAGCGCCGAGCGCGCGACGAGCGCCGCGACCGTCACGAAGTTGCGCGGCCCCGGCAGCAGCGGCGCGCCCGCTATCTCCGCGAACTCCCTGAGCGCGCGCTCCAGCCCCGCGCGCGCGCGCAGTATGCCGACGCGCTCCCACATCAGACGGCGCACGCGCTTGCGCACCGCGCCCGCCGCCGCGCTCGCGCGCCCCTCGTCGGAGGCCGCGCCCGCGCGCCCGGCGTCGAAGGCCGCGGCCGCCGCGACCTCGTCGCCGCCCGCCCCCGCCCCGCGCGGCGGCGCGCCCTTCGAGTCCTCCGCGGCCGCGCGCCCCGCCCGCGCCCCGAAGACCAGACCTTCGAGCAGCGAGTTCGACGCCAGCCGGTTCGCGCCGTGGACGCCCGTGCAGGCGACCTCGCCCGCGGCGTAGAGCCCCGGCAAAGTCGTCCGCCCTTCGAGGTCGGTGCGGACGCCGCCCATCACGTAGTGCGCGGCGGGGCTGACGGGGATGGGCTCGCGCGCGAGGTCGAGCCCGTACTGCAAACACGTCCGGTAGATTTTGGGGAAGCGGCGGCGCAGGCGCGCGGCGTCGAACGCCGTCATGTCGAGGTAGGCCGAGCGCGTCGCGGTGCGCTCCATCTCGGCGACGATGGAGCGCGTCACCACGTCGCGCGGCGCCAGCTCGGCCGCGTCGTGGTAGCGCGGCATGAAGCGGCGCCCCGACTCGTTCAGCAGCACGCCGCCCTCGCCGCGCAGCGCCTCCGAGAGCAGGAAGCGCGGCGCGCCTTCGAGGTTCAGCGCCGTCGGGTGGAACTGCACGAACTCCATGTCGGCCAGCTCGGCGCCCGCGCGGTAGGCCATCGCCATCCCGTCGCCGGTCGCCACCGCCGGGTTGGTCGTGTGCAGGTAGAGCGCGCCCGCGCCGCCCGTCGCCAGCACCACGCCGCGCGCGACGAGCGAGCGCGGCGCGCGCACCAGCGGGTCGAGGTAGCGCACGCCGCACACGCGCCCGCCGCTCACGACGAGCGACTCCGTCTCGGCGTGCGCGAGGAAAGAGATGTTCGGCTCGGCGCCGGCGCGCGCCAGCAGCGCGCGGACGATTTCGCGCCCCGTCGCGTCGCCCTGCGCGTGCAGGATGCGCGGGCGCGAGTGCGCCGCCTCGCGCGTGAACAGCAGGCGGCCGCCCTCGCGGTCGAACTCCGCGCCCCACTCGATGAGCTCCTGTATGTAGCGGCGCCCCTCGCCGACCAGCAGCTCGACGGCGCGCTCGTCGCAGAGCCCCGCGCCGGCGGCCAGCGTGTCCTCCTCGTGCAGGGACGTCTCGTCGTCCTCCGAGAGCGCCACGGCCACGCCGCCCTGCGCGTACTCCGTGTTCGACTCCTCGCGCCTGTCCTTCGTCAGCACGGTCACGCGCGCGCCGGCGCGCGCCAGCTCGACCGCCGCGCGCAAGCCCGCGATGCCGCTGCCGACGACGATGAAATCGGTTTCGAGCGCCATACTCTCCGTCACGTCAGGCGGTAGACGATAGACGACGGCCCGCGCCTTTGACAAAGGGCGGGGCGCGGGCCGCCGGCCGCCGGCTCGGGGCCGCGCCGCGCGCCGCCGGCCCGCCGTCCATCGTTTATCGCCTGTCGTCCGACCGCGTGGATTTCGCCGGATTTTAACAAGCCGGGGCGGCGCGTACAACGTTGCGCCGGGGCGGCGGCGGCGTTAGAATTTGCGTCGCAGCTTCATAAAAAGTTCCCCGGTCATCAACCATCAACTTTCGGAGAGCGCGCGTCCCCCGGCTCCGGCCGCGCGGGCGCGCGCCAGACTGTTCTCACTTTCGGAGGTGTCGAAAATGCTTTGGAAACGTCTGTTGACGGCGGCGCTCGTCACGCTGCTCTGCGCGTCGGCGCTGCCCGCGCTCGCGCAGGGGGGCAAGGCTCGCGGCGCCAGGTCGGGGGACGCGGCCGGCGCGAAGGCGGCCGGCGCGAAGGCGGCCAACGCGCTGCCCCCCATCAAATACACGCAGTTCTTCCTGCCCAACGGGCTGCGGGTCATCTTCCACGAAGACCACTCGACCCCGATCGTCGGCGTCAACCTGTGGTACCACGTCGGCTCGAAGAACGAGGAGAAGGGGCGCACGGGCTTCGCCCACCTCTTCGAGCACATGATGTTCCAGGGGTTCAAGGGCTACGACTACGACTACATCCCGGTCATCCAGGAGATAGGCGGCGCCATCAACGGCTCGACCAACCAGGACCGGACGAACTACTGGGAGCTGGTGCCGTCGAACTTCCTGGAGACGGCGCTCTTCATGGAGGCCGGGCGCATGAAGGGTCTGCTCGAAGCGATGACGCAGACCAAGCTCGACAACCAGCGCGACGTCGTCAAGAACGAGAAGCGCCAGCGCATCGACAACCAGCCCTACGGGCAGGCGACCTACAAAATCTCGGAGGCGATGTACCCGCCCGACCACCCGTACCACTGGTCGGTCATCGGCTCGATGGAAGACCTCTCGGCCGCCTCGCTCGACGACGTCAAGGGCTTCTTCCGGCGCTACTACGTGCCGAACAACGCGAGCCTCGTCGTCTCGGGCGACTTCGACCCGAAGGAGGCGCGCGCGCTCGTCGAGAAGTACTTCGGCCCCATCCCGAAGGGCGAGGCGGTCACGCGCCCGCAGGTGGCGCAGCCCCGGCTCGACCGCGAGGTGCGCGAGCAGATTGACGACCGCGTCCAGTTCCCGCGCATGTACATGGCCTGGCACTCCGTCCCGCAGTTCTCGCAGGACGAGGCGGCGCTCGACATGCTCGCCTCCATCCTCGGCGGCGGCAAGTCGGGGCGGCTCTACAAGGCGCTCCAGTACGACAACCAGATAGCGCAGGTCGTCGCCCTCTTCAACAACACGAGCGAGATAGCCGGGCTGATGCAGCTCGTCGCGCAGCCGCGCCCCGGCCACACGCTCGAAGAGATAGAGAAGGTGGCGCTCGCCGAGATAGAGAAGATCAAGACGACGCCCCCGACGGCCGACGAGATGGAGCGCGCCTACAACGCGCGCGAGGCCGGCTTCATCTACGGCCTCCAGACCGTCGGCGGCTTCGGCGGCAAGGACGACCAGCTCAACAACTACGCGGTCTTCCTCAACAACCCCGGCCACTTCGACCAGGACCTCGCGCGCTACCGCAAGGTGACGGCGGCCGACGTGCAGCGCGTCGCGCGCCAGTACCTGACCGACAAGCGCTACGTCCTGACGGTCGTCCCGCGCCAGGCCGGGCCGACCAGCGCCGCCGGCCCGGCGCCCGCCTCGCCGCGCGAGGCCATCGCGCCGCCCTCGCAGCAGACCGCCGGCTCGCAGCAGCCGGGCGCGGCCAACGCCGCCGCGCAGACCGCGCAGACCGGCACGGCCTCGGGCACGCAGCAGGGCGCGGCGCAGGGGACGCCCGCCGGCGCGCAGACCATGACGCGCCCCGAGATGCGCGCCGCGCAGACCGCAGGGGCCGCGCCGCCGCAGACCGCCTCCCCGGCCGCGCCGGGCGGGCAGGCCGCCGCCGGCGGCGCGGCGCGCCCCGGCCAGCCGGGGCAGCGCGCGGGCGGTCAGCAGCAGCAGGCGGCGAAGCCCCAGGCCGACCGCTCGCTCCTGCCGAAGGAGAAGCCCGACCCGAAGCTGACGATTCCGGCCGTCCAGCGCCGCAAGCTCTCGAACGGCCTTGACGTGCTCGTCGTCGAGCACCACGAGCTGCCGGTCGTCAGCATGAACCTCGTGATGAAGATGGGCGCGGCCGGCGACCCCGAGGGCAAGGCCGGGCTGGCGTCGCTGACTGCCGACCTGCTCGACGAGGGGACGCCGACGCGCTCGGCGCTCGAAATCTCCGACCAGCTCGCGCGCATCGGCTCCGCCCTACAGGTCGGCGCCGGCTGGGACTCGACGACCGCCGGCCTGAGGACGCTCACGCGCCACCTCGACCGCGCGCTCGAAATCTACGCCGACGTGGTGACGAACCCGGCGTTCCCGGACAAGGAGCTTCAGCGCCTGCGCCAGCAGCGGCTCGCCGCCCTCCGGCAGCAGCGCGACAGCCCCGAGGCCATCGCCGGGCTCGTCTTCCAGACCGTGCTCTACGGGCGCAACCACCCGTACGGCCACCCGCTCGGCGGCGACGAGGCGTCGCTCCAGTCGCTCTCGGGCGAGGACGTGCGCGCCTTCTACCAGTCCTACTTCCGGCCGAACAACTCGGCGCTCATCGTCGTCGGCGACGTCAGGCCGGACGAGCTGGTCGCCAAGCTGGAGAAGGCTTTCGCCAACTGGAAGGGCGCGCACGTCCCGGCCGTTGACGTCTCGGCCGCGCCGGCCGCGCGCGACCGCGGGGCCATCTACCTCGTAGACCGCCCGGGCTCCGTCCAGTCGGTCATCCAGATCGGGCAGGTCGGCGTGCCGCGTTCGAGCCCCGACTACTTCCCGCTCTTCGTGATGAACCGCATCCTCGGCGGCGCCTCTTCGGCGCGCATCAACCTGAACCTGCGCGAGGACAAGGGCTACACCTACGGCGCCAGCTCGAACTTCAGCTTCCGGCGCGGCGCGGGCCCGTTCGTGGCCGCGGCGCCCGTGCAGGGGTTCTCGACCAAGGAGTCGGTCGCCGAGTTCCTGAAGGAGATACGCGGCATCCGCGGCGAGATGCCCGTGAGCGCGGCCGAGCTTGAGGGGGCCAAGCAGTCCATCGTCCGCGGCTTCCCGCGCGGCTTCGAGACGCCCGACCAGATAGCGAACCAGTTGGAGCTGATCGTGACCTACGACCTGCCCGACACCTACTTCAACAGCTACATCGAGCGGGTGCAGGCCGTGACGCTGGAAGACGTCAGCCGCGTCGCCAACCGCTACCTCCAGCCCGACCGGATGGCGGTGGTCATCGTCGGCGACCGCAAGGCCATCGAGCAGCCGCTGCGCACGCTCGACCAGCTCGGCGAGCGCATCAACTTCATAGACGCCGAAGGCCGCCCCGCCACGCAGCAGGGCGTCCCCGCCGGCGGCGGCGGCACGCAGTAGGGAGCCGCAGCCGAAAGGCCGGAAGTGACAGTCAAGACGGGGGGCGGCGCGGCCTTCATCGTTCGATGATGAAGGCCGCG
>DASVUF010000303.1:0-5243 GCA_036387195.1 Pyrinomonadaceae bacterium
CGCGGCCTTCATCAACCGTTGATGAAGGCCGCGCCCCCTTTACCCTTCAACCCTCGCCCTTCGCCCTCCGCCTTCCGTCAATTCCTCTCGCCGAGGCCGTGGCGCTGCTTGCAGAGTTTGCAGAAGGTCGGCCGCTCCGTGTTGTCCACGCGGTGCTCGACCGGCCTGAGCGTGCGCAGGTAGGCGAAGACTGACCTGAGGTCTTCGTCGCTCATGCCGCGGTAGACCCACCAGGGCATGCGCGGGCTGAGTTTGCGCGCCTTGACGTGGCCGGCGCGCATCGCCTCGGCGAACAGCGCCTCGTCGTAGTAGGGGATGCCCGTCGCGTCGGGCGTCAGGTTGGACGGCGTGACCGCGCCGCCCCGCCCGTCGTCGAACGGGTTGCCGCCCGCGTACTCCATCCCCGGCAGCGGCGCGCCCTTGTCGCCGCGCGGCGTGTGACAGCCGGCGCAGTCGGCCGCCCTGACGACGTACCCGCCGCGCTTCACGCGGGTCGAAAGGTCGGGCTCGGCCACGGGGCCGTCCAGCGGCTCGGGCGCGGCGTTGATGAGCCGCGAGAGCGGGAACGGAATCTCCGACTTCGGCAGCTCGTTCCTGACGGCCGGGATGGAGCGCAGGTAGACGACGATTGAAGCGACATCCTCGTCCGAGTAGGCGCGGTAGCTCTGGTACGGCATCGCAGGGAAGAGCGCGCGCCCGTCGTGGCCGATGCCTTCGCGGATGGCGCGCGCCAGCATGTCGTCGGTCCACGCGCCCGCGCCCGTCTTCCTGTCGGGCGTGATGTTGGGCGCGACGAGCCACGGCAGGCCGTCGGCCGCCATCGAGCCGCCCGCGCCCCTGTCCGCCGCCGCGTAAGACCGCGCGGGGTCTTTCGGGTCGTAGGTCGTGTGGCAGGCGAAGCAGGCCGAGACGCTCTCGACCAGGTAGCGCCCGCGCTCCAGCCGCGCCGGCGTCGGCTCGAACGCGCGCGCCGCGAGCGGCCGCGCCCTCGGCCCCACGAACGGCCGCCACCCCACGGTCGCCGTAATCCCCACGCCGACGACGACCGCCGCCACCGCCGCCCCGTACCCCGCCGCCTTCAGCAGACGCCTCTTCCACTTCCCCGCCATCGCCATTCACCTCCGCGGCGAAAATTCGCCCCCCTCAGGGCGCGCGCCGCCCGGCGCCCCGCCCCCCCTCTAACGCGACAAAAAAGGCGCGGGCGGGTCAGCGGCCCATTGATTTTTTCGCCGCCCGCGCCGCCCGCCGGGCGCCGTCCGCGGGGCGAGCGTTTTGCCTTACCTCGTGACGCGGGGTATATTTTGGTGGCCGGAACGGGCGCGGAGGGATAGCCTAATTGGTAAGGCAGTAGTCTTGAAAACTACCGCGCTAACGCGCTTGCAGGTTCGAGTCCTGTTCCCTCCGCCAACACAATTTTCCTTCCGCGGAGCCGCCCGCCCCCTGCAACGAGGCGTGGGCGGCTTCGGCTTTTGGGTTTGTTCCGAGCAAGAGGGGGAGGGTCTGGAGCCTTGATGTCAGCGGTCAGTCTGTGCGGGGCGGCGTTGTGGGCGGCGTGGGCTTTGCAGGAGGAGAACTTCCTGCAACGGCTCTGGCGGCTGAGCGAGCCGCTGCGCTACTACGTCAACTACACTTGGACGGTCGGCAACTTCCCCTTCTCGGTCGCCACGCTGACGCTCGGGGTGCTGGCGCTGGTCATCGCCGTGGTCTTCTCGCGCTACCTGCGCCGCTTCATCGAGGGGCGGATGGCGCACCACAAGCACCTCGACCCCGGCGTCCAGTTCACCATCCTGCGGCTCGTCCACTACGTCATCATGGCGGTCGGCGCCATCGTCGCGCTGCGCATCGCCGTCTCGGCCGACTTCACCTCGCTCGCCGTCGCCTTCACCGCGCTCTCCATCGGCATCGGCTTCGGCCTCCAGTTCATCGCGGGCGACATCGCGTCGGGCTTCATCATCCTCTTCGAGCGCCCCGTCCGCGTCGGCGACTACATCACCATCCCCGGCCCCGACGGCGAGCTGACCGAGGGGATGGTGCGCAGCATCAACCTGCGCACGACCGTCGTCATCACCAACAACAACATCGCCTCGGTCGTGCCCAACTCGAAGATCGTCAACCAGAACTTCCTCAACTGGTCGTACAACCGCGAGCGCCGCGTGCGCCTCTCCGTCCCCGTCGGCGTCTCCTACGACGCCGACCCCGGCCACGTCACGCGGACGCTGCTGCGCGCCGCCGAGGGCGTGCAGTTCGTCCTCGAAGAGCCGAAGCCGACGGTGCAGTTCATGGAGTTCGCCGACTCCTCGCTCAACTTCCGCCTGCTCGTCTGGTCCGAGAAGCCGCGCCGCCACCTCAACGTCAAGAGCGCCATCCGCTACAACATCCACCGCCTCTTCAAAGAGGAGGGCATCGAAATCCCCTTCCCGCAGCGCGACGTCACCCTGAGGAACGTCCCGCCCGGCCTCGGCGGCCGCGAACGACTCGTCGCGGACGACGCCGAAGAGGCCGAGGCCCGGCCGTGAGCCGGGGCGTCGCGGCCGCCGGCCGTGTTGCAGAAAACGCGCGCGGGCGGTAGGCTATGGGGCGTCGCGGCTGAATGAACAGCCATTCAGTTCAGCCGGCCCAGCTCCCGCACAGACAGCACGGAGGCCCCAGAGACTGCCGATGCGCACAGCCCGTTCCCTGCCCCCGCCCGCGCAGCGCGCCGCCCCCCCGACGGGCGACAAGCGCGAGGCCATCATGCGCGCCGCCACCAAGGTCTTCGCGCGCAGCGGCTACTTCAACTCCAAGGTGGCGGACGTCGCCCGCGAGGCCGGCGTCGCCGACGGCACCGTCTACCTCTACTTCAAGAGCAAGGAGGCCATCCTCCGCTCCATCTTCGAGCGCAACACGAGCGAGGCCGTGCGCGCCGGCCGCGAGGAGCTGGCGAAGATAGAAGACCCGCGCGAGAAGCTGCGCCGCATCGCCCGCCACCACCTCGAACGTCTCGGCGACGACCGCGACCTGGCGGTCGTCTTCCAGGTCGAGCTGCGCGGGACGACCAAGTTCATGGAGGAGTTCTCGGCCGCGGGGCTCGCCGAGTACCTCGGGCTCATCCGCGAGGTCTTCGAGGAGGGGCAGGCCGCCGGCGTCTTCCGCAAGGGGCTCAACGCGAAGCTCGTCGCCAAGGTGCTCTTCGGCGCGCTCGACGAGATGGCGACCAACTGGATTCTCTCCAGGCGCCGCTACAAGCTCGCGCCGATGGCCGACGAGGTGCTGGACATCTTCCTCGGGGGTGTGAGCGCGTGAAGACGGAGACCACGGGACAAGTCGCCGCCCCGCCGCGCGCCGCCCGCCCCGGCGCCGTCGGGACGCAGGCGGCGCGCGAGCCGCAGACCATCGTCGAGGTGTTCCGCCGCGCGATGACGCAGAAGGCGCGCCCCGACGCGCTCAACCACAAGCAGGGCGGCGTGTGGCGCTCGCTCTCGTCGGAGGAGCTGCTCGCGCGCGTCGGGCGCGTCGCGCTCGGGCTCTACGCGCTGGGGCTGAGGCGCGGCGACCGCGTGGGCATCCTCTCGGAGAGTTCGCCCGAGTGGGTCGTCTCCGACCTCGGCTGCCAGTTCGCGGGCGTCGTCAACGTGCCCGTCTACCCGACGCTCTCGCCGCAGCAAATCTGCTACATCCTCGACGACTCGGGCGCGCGCCTGCTCTTCGTCCAGCACGCCGGGGCGTACGCGCGCGTGCGCGAGGCCGCCGGCGGCTGCAAGGCGCTCACGCACGTCGTCGCGCTGACGGGCGAGGCGGACGGCGCGCCGGGCGTGCTCACGCTCGAAGAGCTGGAGGCGCGCGGCGCCTCGCTCGAAGCCGAGCGGCCGGGGCTGGCCGACGAGCTGGCCGGCGCGGTCGGCCCCGAAGACCTCGCGACCATCATCTACACGTCGGGGACGACGGGCGAGCCGAAGGGCGTCATGCTGACGCACGCGAACGTCGTCTCGAACCTCGTGGACACGTCCGACCGCCTCGCCTTCCGGCCCGAGGACGTGGCGCTCTCGGTGCTGCCGCTCTCGCACGTCTTCGAGCGCGGCGCGATGTACATGTACCTCCACCACGGCGCCAAGGTCTTCTTCGCCGAGGCCATCGAGCGCATCGGCGACAACATGCGCGAGGTGCGCCCGACCATCGTCGTCGCCGTCCCCCGCCTGTTCGAGAAGATTTACGCGCGCATCAAGGACAAGGCGGCCGAGGGCGGCCGCGTGAAGGCGGCGCTGCTGGCGTGGTCGGTCGGCGTCGCGAAGCGGCGCGCGCGCGCGGCCATCTGGAATGAGCCGGCCGGCCCCCTCCTCAGGCTGCAGCACGCGGCCGCCTCGCGGCTCGTCTTCTCGAAGTGGCGCGAGGCGACGGGCGGCCGCATCCGCCTCTTCTGCTCGGGCGGCGCGGCGCTGCCCGAAGAGCTGGGGCTCATCTTCCACGGCGCGGGGCTCCCCATCGTGCAGGGCTACGGGCTGACCGAGACGTCGCCCGTCATCTGCGTCAACGGCCCCGAAGACAACCGCGTCGGCACGGTCGGCCGCCCCATCCGCCACGTCGAGGTGCGCATCGCCGCCGACGGCGAGATAGAGACGCGCGGCCCCAACGTCATGCGCGGCTACTACAACAAGCCCGAGGCGACGCGCGAGGTCTTCACCGACGACGGCTGGTTCAGGACCGGCGACATCGGCGCGCTCGACCCGGAGGGCTACCTGCGCATCACCGACCGCAAGAAGGAGCTGTTCAAGACCTCGGGCGGCAAGTACGTCGCGCCGCAGCCCATCGAGCAGCGCATCAAGCAGTCGCGCTTCGTCAGCCAGGTGGTGCTCGTCGGCGACGGGCGCAAGTTCCCCGCCGCGCTCATCGTCCCCGACTGGGAGGCGCTGCGCGCCTACGCGCAGCACAAGGGGCTCGACTGCCGGACGCCGGCCGACTTCTGCCGCCACCCCCGCGTCGTTGACCTCCTCCAGCGGCAGGTGGACTCGGTGACCTCCGACCTCTCCCGCTTCGAGCGGGTCAAGCGCGTCGCCCTCCTCGAACGGGAGATGACCGTCGAAGGCGGCGAGCTGACCCCCACGCTCAAGGTCAAGCGCCGCGTCGTGAACGAAAAGTACAAAGACGTCATAGACCGCCTCTACGCCGAGGCCGAGGCGGACGCGCGGCCGTGACGAAAGGGCCGAAGCGAGGGTCAAAAGCAGGCAGGGGAAGGGGGGCGCGGCTTTCATCAACGGTTGATGAAAGCC
>DASVUF010000304.1:0-43075 GCA_036387195.1 Pyrinomonadaceae bacterium
GCCTCACCTCGTCCGTCAGCCCCGAGGGCGGGGCCTCCTCCTTCGCCTACGACGCGGCCGGCGACCTGACGCGCAGGACCGACGCGCGCCACGTCCGCGCCGACTACTCCTACGACGCGCTGCACAGACCCGTCGGCCGGAGTTACTCGGTCGAGCCGGGGCACGCGCCGCCGCCGGGCTACGCCGCCGCCCCGCCCGTCGCCTACTTCTACGACGGGCGCGGCATGCCTTCGCAGGGCGGGGCGCCGGCGCCCGCGCCCGCCTTCTCCGCCGGGCGCCTGACCGCGGTCAAGTCTTCCGCCTCCGAGACCATCTACACGGAGTTCGACCCGGCCGGCAGGGTCAAGGGGCACAGGCAGGTGGCGGACCCGGGCGCGGCCTCGGAGCGCGCCTACCTGATGGAGTACGGCTACGACCTCGCAGGGAACCTGACGCGGCAGAAGTACCCCTCGGGGAAGGTCGTCGCCACCGAGTACGACGGGGCCGGTCGCGTGGCGGGCGTGCGGGACCAGGCGGCCGGGAGTTACTACGCCGGGGGCGCGGCGGCCGACCCCTCGGGGCGCATCAGGTACGCGGCGCACGGGGCGGCCGAGGCGGTGCGGCTCGGCAACGGGCTGTGGGAGCGCGCCTCGTTCAACGCGCGGCTCCAGACCGCCGAGATAGCGCTCGGCTCGACGCCGGCCGACGCCGACAGGCTGCGCCTCTCCTACGGCTACGGCCCGGCCGACAGGAACAACGGCGACGTCAGGAGCCAGCGCATAGAGGCCGCCGGCCTCGACGTCACGCAGGTCTACGAGTACGACCCGGTCAACCGCCTGCTCTCGGCGCGCGAGGCGCCGACGGCCGGCGGCGCCGACACATGGCGGCAGGCTTACACCTACCTCGACGCCGCGGGGCGCAACGGGCAGTTCGGCAACCGCCGCGTGGACGCCTCCGGCGACCCCGCGACGGGTCAGCCGCGCACGACCGCCAACGTCGCGCCGCAGCACAACCCGACCATTGACCCCGCCACCAACCGCTTCGACCCCGGCCAGGGCTACGGCTACGACGCGGCCGGCAACGTGACGCAAGACCCTGCGCACGCCTACGCCTTCGACGGCGAGAACCGCCTGGCGTCGGTGGACGGCGGGTGGGACGGCGCCGCCGGCGTCACCTTCTCCTACGACGGCGACGGCCGCCGCGTCAGGAAGGCTTCGGCCTCCGAGGTCACCGTCTTCGTCTACGACTGCCTGGGCCGCCTGGCCGCCGAGTACTCGAACCGCGTCGGACACGGGGGCGCGCTCTACCTCACCCAGGACCCCCTCGGCAGCACGCGGGTCTTGACGGATGCGCAAGGAAATGCGCATTCTGGAGGGGGCGCCGCCGGCGCGCGCCACGACTACCTCCCGTTCGGCGAGGAGATCGGAGCGAGCACAGGGGGGCGAGCGACAATTCAGGGGTATAGCCAGGCGGACGACACCCGACAGAAGTGGCACACGCTCGAACGGGATGACGAGACGGGGCTGGACTTCGCCCAAGCCCGATATTACTCAAGCGCGCAGGGTAGGTTCACCGGCGTTGACCCGTTAATGGCGTCCGGTCGCGCTAGCGCCCCGCAGACATGGAATCGTTACAGCTATGGCTATAACAACCCGCTCCGCTTCACCGACCCGAACGGGATGCTTGCCGGGGATTTTTATAACCAGGATGGCAAGCGGCTCGGGACGGACGGCGTCAACGACGGGAAGGTTTACGTCGTGCCGGATAAGGCGCAGGCTAAGCAGATCGAGCAGGCGGACAAGAGAGGCGGGACGACTCAGGCGAGCGCGGTCGACTCCGCGGTCGAGTTGCCGAGCCTCAACGTGAGGACGGCGATAGGGGCGGCCGTCGAAAGAAGCAACAGCCCGACCGCCGACGACCAGAAGGGCGGCTTCCATGAGGAAGGCTTGATAGCCGGTCCGGCGGTGGCGGGCGGACAGGAAACCGTCGTGAACGCCGCCCCCGGCCCCTACACCGACCCCGGAGTCCCGGGCGCCGCGACAATAGACGTGACTAACCCTGCTAATCCGGCGCAAGCAGGCATACTCGCTGACATTACAGTAATGGCTCACGTTCATCCGGGCGGTGAGCTTAAGAGCGCTTCCGGGCCGGGCCCGGGAGGTGGGGGGATGGTTATCGGCGGCGAGACCATCACCCAAACGGCCAACTTCAACCAACCCCCTTCGTCCGTTGACGTTCAGATCGCCGGGGCTCGACCCGGCGGCATCACCAGCATCGTCGTCGGGGCAAGGAGCAAGACCGTGTACATCTATAACGGCTCGGGCGTCAGGGCGACTTTCCCCCTGAAGCAGTTCCTGAACGTCGGGAGGAAATAATGGGGCCCAGAAAACTGACATTCCTGATGCTCGCCTGCTGTTCCGCGACGATGGTCAGGCCGGCCGGCGCACAGACCGACCTGGTGAAAGTGAAGTTCGAGGTTGACGGCGACGAGGTCAGGCAGAAGTTTAAAGTCTTACTTTACCTCGACGATAAGGTTATAGAACCGGCGGTATCCGAGGGTGGCTTTATCGCGCCGCCGGAGGTTAGAAGTGATGAGAGGGTCAACGTGCGCTTCCTGTCCGGGGGGTACGAGCTTTTCTTCAACTCGGTGCACGCGGCCGCGTTCGGAACGGACTGGGTAGTCGGGGTGGATAACAAGCCGTTCGACAGGGAGAACACCGCCTCGGAAGAGCCCGACCCGGCCGGTAAAGAGTTGTCAAGAATCTACTACATAACCTTCGCCTCTAAAAAAGGGTTGGATACGAGGACGGTGGTGAAGGTGTACAGGCCTAAAGACTCCCCACGAGGCGGTCGCTTCAACCTTACAAACTCGCCGGCGCCCGTCGGAGAAGCTCGGAAGGCCGGCGGCGCGTCATGTCATCGAGCCGCGGGACGCCGCCCCGGCAAAGTTACGTCAGTGCGACCCGACGCAGTGGCCGGAGCAAGGAACAGAACTGTGTACGGCTACATCAGCTCGGGTGTCAGAGCGATCTTCCCTCTTAAACAGCTTCTAAGCATCGTGAGAAGGTGATGAGAGTCGGAAACCTGACAGCCCTGGCGCTCGTCCGGCGCGCTGCGACGTTTATCAATCCGATCAACTGCCCGGGCCGCCTGGCCGCCGAGTACTTGAACCACGCCGGGCGCGGCGGGGCGCGCTCTACCTTACCCAAGACCACCTCGGCGGCGCGCGGGTTCTGACGGACGCGCAAGGAAATGCGCATTCTGGAGGGGGCCGCCGGCTCGCGCCGCGACTACCTCCCGTTCGGCGAGGAGGTGGCGGCCGGCGTCGGCGCCAAGGGCGCGGGCCGCGGCTGCCGGCCGCCCGGCGGGGCGCGCTCGAATCAGGGCTTCCCCGCCCCGTTCGTACCCGAAGGCGGTGAGCCCAGGATGTTGGCGAGCGTCTGGCCGTAGGCGATCTGCACCAGGGTGGCCTTGCACGGGTCCCGGCCGTTGACGTACTTGATGTTTTGGGCGCCGAACGTATTGTTCAGCAGGGCGCGCATGCTCTCGGGTGAGCGCTCGGGGATGCTGGCCAGGACGATCTTTTCCGAATCGGCCGTGCTCCTCGGGTACCAGAACGGCGACGAGGCCGTCTGAAGCTGCGCGTAGCCGCTGAGGGATTGCCGCAGCCGGAACATCTGTTCGAGGTCGAAGCTCGCGACGCGCTCGAAACACCTGTCGCAGTACCGCGAGACGGAGTCCGTGAGCTTGACGCCGAGCAGCGAGAAGGCCGCCCTGTAGACCTCGTCGAGGTGGCTCCCGCTCATGAAGGAGGCCACGTCCGTGTCCCGGCTCTGATACCTGTCGTCGTAGAACTTCCGCGCCAGCTCCGCGTCAATGATGTCCACGTCGAAGATGCTGCGCTCGCGCCGCAACTCGGGCGCGGCGGCGCTCCTGCGCAGGCATTCCAGGTTGGCGTGCGCCAGGTCGAGGCGCGTCAGCAGCGCCACGTGTATGTTCTGGCGCTTTCTCTTTTCGTCGTGCTCGGCCTTGAGCCTCCTCAGCTCCTCGGCGAGCGGCGACGCGGGCGCGGCCGGGAGGTATTGGACCCAACGCCGTTTGAGGAACGCCGCGACGACGCCGGCCAGAATCAGGAGCGCGCCCAGGACGCGCAGGACGAGCAGCGCCTCCGGCTGGAGGCCGCCCAGGAACAGCGAGGCGGCGACGGCCAGCAGCCCCGCCCCGCCGAGGAAGAGCGCCCACTTCAAGTACCTCTCCTCCCGCGGCACGCCGCCGCCGCCCTCGCCCGGCCGCTCGACTTCGCCGAGCAGAATCCTGACCTCGATCTCGTTGATTCTCCTCTTAAGCTCCTTCATCTCCTTCGAGAGCGCTTCGAGCCGCACGACGCCGCGGCTCAGGCAGTGGTCCAGAAACCCCTGGTACGAGCGGAGGTCGTCGCCGAGCGCGCGGCACGCGCCGTAGGTCAGCTCGTCCATCAGGCGCCTGGCGCCGTCGTAGTCCACGTCCTGGTCCAGGTCTTTCAGCTCGGCGCTCGGCGGCCCCGCCAGCTCCTTCCCCAGGCTCGCGTTCAGCCAGGCGGCGGCGCGCCCGGGCCACTCCGTCTCGTCGAGCTTGAGCCCACGGTCGGCGAAGAGGTGTCGGCAGATGTCCGACGCGAGGTAGTCGGAGAGCACCCCGGTCAGCCTCCGCGGGTCGAAGCCGATGGTGCTGCAACCGAAGCTGGCGTACGCCCTGTGCACGGGGCCCTCGCCGATGTAAGGGCGCGGGAAGCTCCTGATGTCCCTGCGCAGCTCCGAGGCGACGGCCAGCGAGACGAACCTCGCGACGAGTTCGACCACGTCGTCGCCGCCGATGGACTGTCCCGACTCGTCCGCGTCGTCTATGAAGAAGCAGCGGTTGAAGGTCAGCTCGGCCTTCAGGTCGGACTCCAGCGCGTCGCGGACCGCTTGCAGCGCCGCGAAGTCCTGCGCGCTCGTCCTCCTCGGCAGGAGGAAGATCGCGTTGCGGTCGCCCGAGATGGCGCCGCGCTGGCAGAGCTTGAGGGCGCGCGCCGCCTGTGCCGCGACCGCGTAGTGTTCGGCGTCGAGCGGGGCGATGACGAACGACTCGACGCGCGAGGAGTTGACGGTGATCGCGCCCGACTCCTCGGCCGAGAGGGCCGCGTTCTTGTTCGTGGCCGCGCGGTAGGCCACGCCCACGGCGTCGCCCGCGTCGCCCGCGCCCGCCCCGAGCGTGACGAACTGGAAGACCGCGGGCAGCTCCTCGTGCCCCGTGCTCTGGAGTATGAGCCGGCGCGCGCGCGCGACGACCTCCTCGGCCGCCGGGCCGGCCGCGACGACGACGGCGGGGTTAACCTGCATCGCCGTCGCGCCCCGCCCCGCCCGCGGCCTCGCCGCGCCCTTCAGCGCCCGCGTCGCCGTCGCCCGCCATCACGTCGCCCGCCATCCCCCTGAGGACGCTGTCAACGTCGTCGAGCTGCGCCTGGACGGCCGCTATCTCCTTCCCCAGGTGGTTCCGCTCGGGCGCGTCGCCGTCCTCATCGGCCTCCGCCATGAGCCGCTCAAGCTCGGCGCGGTGCGCGGCCAGCTCCGCCCTGAAGGCGCCTATCTGCCCCTTCTTCCTGCGCCTCGTGATCTCTTCCCTGAGCGCGCGCCTGAAGTGCGCGCAGGCCTCGCTGCCGTCGCAGTCCAGGTCTAGCAGGCTCTCGAACGCCTCGTAGCGTTTGACGCGCTGGCCGTCGCCGGAGCGCGAGCGGAGTTCGACGACGTCGCCCGACGCAGTCTTGAAGGTGTACTCGTCCGCCTCGCGTTCGATGACGCCGAGGCGGATGGCGAGGCTGAAGTAGAGGCGGAGCCGCTCCCTCTCCCTCTCGATGGGCAGCGGCGTGGCGATGTTCCACCCCTTCGGGTCGAGCGACAGGTCGCTCATGCGCTCCTTGCCCTCGCTGCGCAGCTTCCTGTCCACGGCCATCAGGCACTGGCGGAACTTGATGAGGTTGTTGACCGAGACGCCGTGCTCCGAGCAGAAGATCATGATCTCGTCGCCGCCGCTGCCGTTGCGGCTGAAGTTGATGTTCTTGCCGGAGCGCTCCATGATTTGGCCCGAGGGGGAGTCGCGCGGGCAGGTCGTGACCGAGGCCGAGGCTATGTCCTCGCCGAGGCGCCTGATCTGCCAGGGCGGCGAGGCCAGCTGGACGAACTCGTGCACGCTCCTCAGCGCCTCCTCGCGCTTGACCGCCCCGGCCTCCTCTATCTCGGCCTTCAGCGTCTCGCGCGCGGCGGCCTGCGCCAGCTCCTTCGCGTCGGCCGCCGCGGGCCCGAACTTCTTGTCCAGCAGCGCCAGGAAGCCGACCTTCGGGCTCACCCCCAGCGACTTGCTGTTCCGGTCGTACTTCTCTTCGAGGAGCTTGAGGAACCTCCCGACGAACTTGCCCTTGTACCTCTCCACCAGTTGTTCGAGGGCGTCCTGCGTCCAGGCGAAGCTGGTCGTGTTCGAGGCGGCGACGAACCTCCGCCCCGAGGGGAGCTTGTCCCGCGCCTCCTCCAGGCACAGGCGCGCCGTCCGGCACCAGGCCGCGCGCGAGTTGACGGCGTTGTAGAAGAGGGTGACGTGCCTCGAAACGTCCGCCAGGATTTCGCCGTAGGCGATGGCCCGCGCCCTGTCGGCGCACTTGCCCGGCACCCCGCCGACCGAGCCGCTGACGCACGCCTGCGTGATCTCTTTGTAGAGGTCCCCCTGCGGGTCGGGCAGCGTCCCCCGGTACGCGTCCAGCTCGCTGTTGAAGGCGGTCAGGCGGGCGCTCACGTTCTCCAGCAGGGTCGCGGCGTAGTCCAGGCTGCGCTCGCTGAGCAGCCCGTTCACCCACGCGTCGGTGGCGTCGCGCAGCGCCCTGAAGCGCTCTTCCCACTTGAGCAGGAACGTCTCCTTGGCGTCCCTGACCGCCTGGTTCTGCTCCTCGGTCGCGAGCACCACCTTGTTGGCCAGCGAGGCCGCCCTGGCCTCGGTCCCCTTGGCGGTCCACGACTTGACCGTGGAGACGCCCCTCAGGACGAGCCTGACGTCGGCGTACATGTCGGGCGTGACGACGACCTCGCTCCCGAGCGCCGTCCGGAAGTCCTCGAAGTTCGGGCCGCGCAGGCCCGTCTCCTTGGCGAAGACCTTCTCCTCGTACTCCCTGAGCGCCTCCGTCGCCTCCTCGGGCTTCACGTCCCCGTCGCACAGCGAGCCTAGGACGGCGCGCGACGCCACGCCCACGACCGAGTCGAACAGCTCGGGGCCGACGCCGAGGTCGAGGATGCGCGCGTTGTAGCTGGAGTAGGTCCGGCGCTTCTGCCGGGCGTCCTCCGTGTTGATGACGTGCGGCTTGTAGTTCTCGATGATGCCCTTGATGCGCCGCCCCTCGGGGTGGACGGTCTTGATGGCTATCGCCTCGCCGACGATCTCGCAGACGTGCTCCTTGCTGAGCGAGCCGCCCTCCTTCCAGCCCAGGAGGTAGGCGGTGCTGAAGGGCTTCTCGCGCGACGAGACGCGCGTCCCGTTCTTGTAGACGACCTCCCACGGCCGCGGGGCGTCCTTCTGCGTGAAGTGCTCGACCTCGGAGAGCGCGACGGCGAAATTCGACTGGATGTACTCGGTCGTCGTGCGCCCGACGCCGGGCTCGGCCTCGAAGGGCTCCGGGGTGATGAGGTGCGCGCTGGTGTTGGGCTGCTGCTGGAGCTTGTCGGCGATGACGTGCCGGACGAGGTAGGCCGTGTCGAGCAGGCAGGCCGAGCCCGTCCCCCCGCACAGCGACGAGACGATGTGCACGTCCACCGTGCTGTTCTCCTCGTACCTGAGCCCGGGCAGGTGCTCGCTGACGAAGTGCCTGATGTTGGTGTAGTTGGCGATGGTGTTGATCTTGCCGATGAGCGCGGCCTGAATCTCGGCCTGCTTGACGAAGAAGCAGAGGCGCCCGATGTGGCGCACGCCGCCCGCCCCGGAGTCTATCTGGCCCGGGTCGAGCTTTTTCGGGAACCAGCCCTGGATGTGGCTGTCGGAGTCCTGCTCCAGCTCGGCGATGATCCGCGAGATGTTCAGCCGCCCGATGTTCATGAACTCGTCGGGCACGAACTCCTCCAGCATCTCCTCCTGCGCCGTCGTGTCTATCACGAGGTACTCGATGAAGGGGATGTGTCTCGGCAGCGGCCGCCGCGTGTGGTTGTAGGCTTCGAGCCGCCGGCGAATCTTGCGCTTGACGTGCTGGAGGGCGTACGAGCCCGTGCCGCCGAGGCCGATGATGAGGGTCGGGGATACGTTTACGATTTCAGTCATGACGTGCTGCTCCTGGCCGCCGGGGGTTGTCCGGGCGGGCGGCTCAAACGACGAACTTGAACTTCATCAGGTCGTGCTGCTGGTCGTCGCGGACGACTATCTGGTCGAGGTCGGCGATCTCCCGCTGCTCGCTCTCCTGGAGCGGGCTGCCGTTGACGAAGACGTCGAGGTCGCCCGTCCGGGCGATGTAATAATTGCCGCGCAGGCCGACCCCGAAGTGCATAACGGGCTTCTGGCCGCCGCCCTTCAGGCCGACCTCCTTGACGTCGGCGTCGGAGCCGGGCCCGCCGATGCTGACCTCCGGCCGGTCCTTGAGCCAGCGCATCCTGCCCTTGTGCGCGGGCTCGAAGGGTATCGAGCGCGCGCCGGTCAGCGTGCCGCGGTCGAAGCGGTTGAGCCGCCACGTCTGGAGGAAGCCGTAGATGCCGAGCACGGAGGCGAGGAAGCCGACGGAGCTGCCGCCCCACGGCAGCAGCGCCCAGAACCAACTGTTCCCGACCTTCACCCGCCGCACGACGAGCGCCTTGACGTTGTACTGGCCGATGTTCGGGTCGCCGCCTTTGACGGGCCTCTGCGAGACCAGCTTCCCGTTGAGTTCCCCACGGATTTCGAGGTCGCCCGCCTTCTTGAATTCGAGCCCCGTGACCCTGTAGACGTCCGAGTCCGCGTTGACCGGCTTCAGGGAAATCGGGTCCTCCGTCCCGTAGCGCAGCGAGTAGGTCATCCTGCCGCCCACGAGCCCCTTGAACTCCGTCGAGCCCCCGGTGAAGGCGGCGTGGTTCTCCTTGGCCTCGACGTTGAAGCCCTCGCCCTGCGTGCCGGCGACGTCGGGGCTGAGGAGTTCGACGAGCGGCGTCTTGTTCACGTGGAGGCGGATGGGCGGGCGCTTCACCGGCGTGTCCTGGTAGTAGAACGTGAGCTGGAGGATGTAGTCGCCCTCGTGGTCCAGCAGCAGGTCGCCCTTGAAGACGTTCCCCTCGCGGCGGAGGGTGCCCGACTGGGGCCGGCCGGCCGAGTCCCCCTGCGGGATGAGCGTGTACTCCTCGTGGCACTTCTTGAGGTACTCCTCAAGGTCGAAGCCCGGCTTCGCGGCGAAGGAGTCTTCGATGGCGTAGTACTCGTTCAGGAAGTACTCGCGGCGGTCGCCGCCCTCCTGCGCCGACCCCTGCCGGATGTTCGA
Source organism: Pyrinomonadaceae bacterium (assembly GCA_036387195.1). Taxonomy (GTDB): domain Bacteria; phylum Acidobacteriota; class Blastocatellia; order Pyrinomonadales; family Pyrinomonadaceae; genus QHXN01. Next base: position 9,470 of record DASVUF010000304.1, read on the forward strand.
GAAGTAGGTCACCTCGCCCGGCCCGCTCAAATCCTCGACCGACCACCTGCCGGTCCAGGACTTGTGGTTCTGTTCGATGTCGTCCGGCCGGCCGAGGAACAGGATGCCGACGCGGTTGCTGTACTCGGCGAACTTCTGCTTGACGGGCGTGTCGGGGGTCGCCCTGTCCGTGCTGTAGGCCACGCCGTCCGGGGCGCGCACGACGAAACGCACGGGGCCGAAGACGATGATGCCGTCGTCGGCCGGCGTCAACTGGATGCTGTTCTTCTCGCTGGTCACCTCGGCGACGCCCGCGGGCTGCCCGATGTCGTCGAGCATCCGCTTGTAGATTTGCGAGAACTCTTCGGGGTTGTTGACGTGTGTGTAGAACCCGCCGGTCTCGTCGGCGATTCTCCGCAGGCCGTTCTCGCCGTCCCTCTGCTCGGGGGCCAGCCTCTCGCTGGGCAGGTTGTAGAGGCCGATGGTGTAGACGACGACGCCGTCGCGCTTGAGCGCCGGGACGAACTCGCCCCACAGCTCCTTGCGCGCCTGCTCCCGCGCCTGCTCCTTCGGCGCGCCGCGGGCGGTCGGGTTGCCCTCCACGATGCCGTCGCTGATGAGGATGACGCTCTTGCGGCGCCCCGACTGCCCCAGCAGGCTCCGGCTGAGCTTCAGCCCCAGCCCCAGCTCCGTCCAGTCCTCGTAGCCGAGCCGGTCGAGGATGGGCTTGTAGGTGAGCGCCTGGTCGAACGAGAGGCTGTCGAGCGGTATGACCTGGGAGGCCGAGTTCCCGAACGCCACCACCCCGCCGCGGTTCCGCCCGTAGAGGCTGAACATGGTCATGAACTGGTCGGCCCCGACGAAGCGGTTGCCGCCCGGGTCGTTAATCTTCATCGAGAGGGAGAGGTCAATGGCGATGACCACGTCCGCCTGCGCGGCCGCGGCGCGCGCGGCGAAGAGGATGACGGCGGCGACGATGGCGACCCTTACGGAAGTTCTCATTCTGCGTCTCTCCTTAACTGGGCTGCCCCCTGAACCACCCGGCGACCTTCCGCAGAAAGCCTTTCGGCGGGGGCGGGGGCGGGGGCGGGGGCGGCGGGGGCGGCTCCGGCGCCTCTTCGGCGGGCGGCGCGACCTCCAGCCTCAACTCTTCGAGCAGGCTCCGTAAGCCGACCCGGAACTCCTCGGGCAGGACGGACTGGTGCCTGCGGATGAGGTCGAGCGAGTCGTTGATGGCGTCGGCCGCGCCCGCCACGGGGGGGTCGTCGGCCGCGAGGCCGTAGTAGGCGTCGCGCCCCTCTTCGCGGAGCCAGTGGAGCGATAGTTCGGTCGCCTGTTCGAAGAGTGGCCCGCCGCGCGTCGCGCGGAGCTGCCTGCAAATGGCCCTCAGGACTTCGGTCGGAGCGCGTTCGCCGTCGCCGTCGCCGTCGCCCCCGCCGCCGTCGTCCGCGCCGGCGTGCCCGAGGGAGTCCCTGAATCTCAGGAACTCTCGCTCCTTACGCCTGTTGGCCGCGAACGTCCGGTCGTGCTTGAACTTCTGGTTGTCGGCGTGGCGCAGAAGCTCCTCCGTGCGCACCACGAAGTCGTTCACCTGTTCGGCGTAACCGCGCTGCTTGCTGGCGGCGAAGTCAACCGCCAGCCGCCGCAGCGCGTTGACCTGCGCGTCTATGCCCGCGCGCCTCTCGTCGTGGTCCCCGCTCCTGGAGACGGCCGCCAGCGCCGCCTCGATCTGCCGGAAGCCCGCCTGCGCCTGCGCCTCCCGCGAGAGCCGCACGCGCGCGAGCAGCCGCTCGTTGGTCGGCCTGTGCTCGATGAGCTCTTCGAGCAGGCGGCTCAACTCTTCGACGCGCTTCCGGCTCAGGTGCTGCTCGGCGTCGAGGCGCTCGAACTCCGCGAGGACTTCCGCGCTGCGGTCGTTCCGCCAGCGCTCCTTCAGCTCCTCCCTCAGCGAGGCGAAGTCCGCGTCCTTAATGGCCTCGCAGGCGTCAATCCCGTCGCCGCCCCCGGGGAGTTGGCCGAGGTGGAAGAAGGCCTCATCCAGCAGCTCGTCGCGCCTGTGCGCGCGGCCCGGCAGCAGCAGCGCCCAGAAGTACTTCCGTATGGCCTCGTCGTGTTTCTTCAGACGGGCGCGCGCGGCCGCCTCCTTGACGAGCCGCCTCTCGAACCCCTCGGCGAGGTCGGAGATGACCTGCGCGTGCAGCCCGTGCAGGATCAGCTCCTTCAGCCCGCGCTGCCGCTCCTCGTCGTCGTCCAACGTCCGCAGCGGCGCGGCCAGCCGGCTCGAAGCCACCAGCCTCAGCGCGTCGTCGAGGTCGGGCTCCTTGAGCAGGCCGAGGTAGACGAGCCGCGCCTCCTCCTCGCCCGACTCCTCCGCCTCGCGCAGCGCCTTGCTGTGCTTCTCCTTCCGCATGGCCGCGACGAGTTCGGCGTCTTCGGGTCGTTTCAGGCGTTCGTCCGGCAGCTCCTGGATGATGGCGATGGCCTCGTCCAGACGCCCCTCGCCGCGCAGCTCCGACATCCGCCTGACCAGCTCGTACCGCCACTCGTCGTAGAGCTGCGCCACACGCGCCGCGACCTCCGACTCGCGCGTGTGGTCGAGCCGGGCGGCCATCTTCAAGCAGTTGACGCCCTCCTCGTACATCTGCTGGTTGGCGAAGTCGTTGCCCTGCTTGATGAACTTCTGCGAGTTGCGCCCGTCCACCTGGTCGGGCGAGTTCCCGAAGGAGTCGAAGAGGTCAATGGACGGGGCCAGGTACGCGACGTTCTTGTGGAAGACGTCCGCCTGCTCGGGCTCGGGCTCCCTGAGGCCGTAGCCGTGGCGGGCGATGCTCTGGTACGCGGCCCGGATGTCGTCGTCTTCCGCGAGCGCTGCCGGCCCGGCTCCGACGCCCTCCCCGTCCGGCCCGCCGCCGGCGTCGTCGGGGCCGCCCGGCTCCACGCCCGAATCGCCGGCCGGCCCCGGCGCCCCGGGCCCGGGGCCGGCCGGCGGTCGTGCGGCGGCCGGCGCGACGGCCGCGGCCAGCTCCTCCAGCAGCGACCTGTACTTCGGCTCGCGGATGAGGCCGTTGCGGTGCAACTGTTGAAAAATCAGCGCGGCGTTGTAGAAGGGGGCCTTTAGCGGGACGCGGTGCGCGATGGCGAGCTGGATGGCTTCGGACAGCAGCTTCAGGGCGTCGAGGCAACCTAGCAGCCGCGCCTTCAGCACGGCGAGGTTGTTCCTGACGATGACGGAGTTCCAGACGCCCAGGTGTCGGCAGTGCTGGTAGGTCTTCTCCACGTCCGCGGGGTCTATGTAGATGCACTTCTCCTGCGCCAACGCCTTGAGGAGCCACAGGTCGAGGTTCTGTTGCAGGTCGAGGCGGAGCACGCCCGCGTCCTGCCGCGTCAGGATGTATTCGAGCCGCTCCAGAATCTCTTCGCCCGACAGGTCATCCCAGCTCTGGCGCAGGTACTGCGTGAGCGAGACGGGCTCGTCCCAATCGAGGCGCAGCGGCTCGCCCCCGTGCGATGACGAGCCGTTCGAGCCGTTCGAGCCGTTCGCGGGGCTGGAGCCGTCGGAGCCGTTCGCGCCTTCCACGTCCTTCAGGACGTCTACGGCGCGGCCGGAGCGCGCGAGGACCCTTGAGGTGAGTCTCATCACAGGGACAATCGCGTCGTCGTATTTTATCTCTATCCGGTTCATGATGAGGGGGCGAGGGCCGTCCGGTCTGCGGGCAACCATAAAGGGCCGGCGACGCCGGCGGGCGGCCGGACGTCGCGAGCAGACAGATACACCTAACGCCTCGCACGGTGCCCCTGTCACACGATAAGGAGGTGTAGTGAGAGCTTCGGTGCTAACTCCGAGGCATAGGGCAGCGAGGAGGAGAGAGGGTATTTAAGTATCTTGCGAATGTCAATAAAATTATTGCGAAAAATTATTGCGCGACCGGCCGGCGTAAAAACATCGTTTGCGCCGCGGGCCGACGGCGGCGTCCTGGCGCCGTCGGAACCGCCCCCGCCCACCCCGCCCGCGCGGGCGCGCTTCACCGGCCGGCGCGGGCGCGGCGCCGCGGCTCTTTCACACGAGACTCACTTCTAATATATTGGCCTCGGGTCCGAGCCGGCGCCGCCTCGCGCGCCCCTTCGAGGGCTGACGTATGCTAACTCCTAATTCTCTTCTGGCGGGTCGTTACCGCATCGTGAGGGCCGTCGGCCGCGGGGGTCAGGGCACGGTCTACGAGGCCGTGGACGAGCGGCTCAAAAGGGTCGTGGCCGTCAAAGAGGTCCACGCCGGCGAAGAGGTCATGCGCGAGGCGCTGGCGAGCGAGGCGCGGCTGCTCGCAGGGCTCGACAAGCACCCTTCGCTCCCCACCGTTTTCGACTACTTCTCCTCGGGCGAGAGTCAGCACCTCGTGATGGAGTACGTCCCGGGCGAGACTCTCGGCGAACTCCTGAAGGCGCGCGACAGGCCCTTCCCCGTCCCGCAGGTCGTGGCCTGGGCCGAAGACCTGCTCTCGGCCCTCGTCTTCCTGCACTCGCGTACGCCGCCCATCATCCACCGCGACATAAAACCGCATAACCTCAAGCCGAACGGCCGCGGCGGCGTCATCCTTCTGGACTTCGGGCTCGCCAAGGACCAGGCGGCCGGGAGCGTGGTCGCCGGGTACACGCTGGCCTACGCCCCGCCCGAGCAGTTGCAGGGCCTCCCGACGGACGCGCGGAGCGACCTGTACGCGCTCGCGGCCTCACTGTATCAGTTGTGCACGAACGTCCGCCCCGCCGACGCCCTGACCCGGCTGGCGGCGCTGGGGAAGGGTCTGCCCGACCCCCTGCGCGCGGCGCGCGAACTGAATCCGGAGGCGCCGCCCGGCTTCTCGGCGGCGCTGGCGTGGGCGCTGAGCCTTGAGCGCGGCCGGCGCCCGGCGAGCGCCGCCGAATTTCTGAAAAGCCTGCGGGCCGCCCCGTCCGCGCCTGACGCGCGCGACGAGAGCGAGGTGACGGCCGTGAGGGGGAGGGACTTGCAGGGCGGCCGGCCCGCCGAAGCCGTTCAGACTAAATACGGGATTCTCGGCAGGGCCGACGGCTACGTCCTGTCTGTGGCCTTCTCTCCGGACGGAGGATTAGTCGCGGCGGGGAGTTGGGACACGACCATCCGGCTCTGGAACACGGCGACGGGCGAGATGCGCATCCTGGGGCGGTGCGACGGCCCGGTCGCTTCCGTCGCCTTCTCGCCCGACGGCAGGCTCTTCGCTTCGGCGAGTTCCGACGTCAGGTTATGGGACCTACAGTCCGGGGAGGTGATAAGGCGTCTGAATCAATTCAGCTTTTGCGTAAAGTTCTCGCCCGACGGAAGCAGGCTGGCGTGGAGCAGCAAAGCGCCCACGGCGGGCGAAGGGGCGGTCTGCGTCTGGGACATGGACGAGGAGCAACCTACGGTCCTCGGGCTGTGCAGAAGGTGGGTCAGGTCGCTCGACTTCTCGCCCGACAACAGGAGCATAGTCACCGCCAGTTGGGACGGGCCTGACTCCGTGCGCCTGTGGGACGTGGCCGCGCGCCAGTCCGCCCCCCTCCAGTGCTGTCCGGAGGGAGCCGACTCGGTCGCCTTCTCTCACTGCGGGAATTACGTCGCGGCCGCGGGCAAGCTCATCACCCTGCTGGACCTCGGCGGCGGCGGCGCGCGCGCCATCGGAGCCCACGGCGACGGGCTCAGCTCCGTCGCCTTCTCCCCCGACGATAAATACATCGCCTCGGCGGGGAAGGCCGTCTGCCTCTGGGATTCCCGTTCGGGGCAGAAGTACACGCTGGAGGCTTGTGACGAGCGCATAAATACGGTGGCCTACTCCCCCGACGGCGAAAGCGTCGCGGCCGGCGGGAACGACAACACAGTGCGGCGCCTGCCCGCCAGACGCCCGGGCAGTTGAGCCGCAGACGCCTCACCCCGCCGCGCCGGGTTCGAGCCCGCGCGGGGACGGCCCCCACGACTCTGACCCCGCCCGCGGTCCTTCAACTCCCCCGGCGCGGGTCTTACTCCGCATGCGAGAAACCTTATGGGTTTCATAAAATCTTTTAGTTTTTATTATTACTCAATCTCTATAAAATGTACGGCCGAAGCGTGACGCGGAGTCGCGGCGGCTCCTTCCTTTCCTTCAAAGGGTTTCACAATCAAGGCGTAAAGTCGGGGCCGGGGTGGCCGTAGCAGCCGGTTTGTGTCGGGCGCTCTCTCGGGATGCACGGCCGGGGGGCGGCGACGATTTAGAACCCTCGTAGACGCGTTTGGAGGAGAACCATGATTAAACGCCTGATCGCTCTCGCCGCCTGCGTGCTCTGCCTGTGCGCGGCGGCCTTCGCGCAGACCGTCACGGGCACGTTGCAGGGCACGGTCAAGGACCCGAACGGCGCGGTCGTGCCCGGCGCGGCGGTCGCCATCCGCAACGTCGAGACGGGGCAGGAGCGCACGCTGACGACCAACGACGAGGGGCTCTTCGTCGCCACCTTCCTGCCCGTCGGCACGTACCACGTGACCGCCTCGGGGCAGGGCTTCGGCTCGGTCAGGCGCGAGGGCGTCGGGGTGCTGCTCAACCAGACCGTCCTGGCCGACCTGACGCTGAGCCCCACGGTCGGCGAGACCGTCACGGTCACGACCAACGAGGAGCCCATCAACACGTCGAACGCCGAGGTCAAGGGGCGGCTGACCGAGCAGGAGATTCTCGACAAGCCCACCTTCAACCAGAGCAACTTCCTGACGCTCGCCGAGACGTTCACCGGCTTCCAGGAGAACCCGACCTCGGGGCAGAACAACCCGACGGCCTCCTCGGGCTCCTCCGTCAACTTCAACGGGACGGGGACGCGCGGCGCGACCTTCCAGATTAACGGCGTCAACAACGACGGCTCCTCGGAGAACCAGAACCGGCAGGGGGCCTCGCTCTCGACCATCAAGGAGTTCCAGGTCATCACCAACAACTTCACGGCCGAGTTCGGGCGCGGCTACGGCGCGGTCGTCCTCGTGCAGACGAAGTCGGGGACGAACGACCTCCACGGCGACGTCTACTGGTACCACAACGACAGCGCGCTGAACGCGACGAACAACGTCTTCAACCCCGGCGTGCGCAAAGGCGTGACGCGCCGCAACCAGTTCGGCTTCACCTCGGGCTTCCCCGTCGTCAGGAACCGCCTCTTCGGCTTCGTCAGCGCCGACCACACGGAGAACACGGGCGTCAACAACATCTCGCGCGACGTGTTCACCGCCGCCGAGCGCAACCCGGACAACTGGTTCCGGCAGACGTCGGCCAACGACACCCCGGCCAACCGCGCCTTCATCCAATCGGTCATCGACCGCTTCGAGGGCGTCCTGCCGAACGACCCGCGCAGCGGCCCGCGCGTCTGGCGCGGCGAGCAGGGCTTCGACTTCCCCGCGCGCGACTACTCGGGCCGCTTCGACTGGAACCCGCGCGAGGCCGACAGCGTCTTCGGCCGCTGGCAGTACACGCGCCAGCGCTTCGTCGCCGACGACGTGATTCCGGGCGAGCGCGCCGACCAGAACCACAAGCAGCAGAACGTGGGGCTGACGTGGACGCACCTCTTCTCGCCCACGGTCGTCGGCGAGTTCCGCTACGGGCTGGGGCTGCGCACCACGCTCGTCAACGTCGCGGCCGGGAACGACACCCCCATCCTGCGCTTCCTCAACCCGGCGCCCGTCGGCACGCAGTCCTCCATCGGCAGCGCCGGCAACTTCCCCATCCAGCGCTACCAGACCGACCACCAGTTCGTCTACAACGTCACGGTCAGCGGCGGGCGGCACTTCCTGAAGGCGGGGACGGACGTGCGCCGCCAGCGCCTCGACGACCTCGCCGACAACTTCTCGCGCGGCTTCTACCAGTTCAACAACGCCACCTGCAACAACTTCACCTACCGCGACCCGACCATCACGAACGCCGCGAACCCGAACGGCATCCCCTCGGCCTTCTACTCGTTCCTGAACGGCTGCGTCAACAACTTCCAGAAGGGCTACGGGCCGTTCTTCCTTGAGAACCGCATCAACGAGTCGAATTTCTACGTCGAGGACACCTGGAGGGTGAGCGACAGCCTGACGCTGAACCTCGGCGCGCGCTACGAGTACGTGTCGGCGCCGCGCGAGGCCGAGGGGCGCCTCGACTACGCCTTCGGCGACGACAAGGACAACGTCGAGCCGCGCGTCGGCTTCGCCTGGAGCCCGCGCTTCGGGTCGGGATTCCTCGGCGGCCTGTTCGGCGGCGCGGGCAGCTCGTCGCTGCGCGGCGGCTACGGCATCTACCACGGCCGGCTCTTCCAGTCGGTCTTCTCGCAGGGCGGCGCGACCGTGCGCTTCAACCCGCCGAACGCCTTCTTCTACAACCAGACCTCGCCCTCGAACAACGCCTTCAACGCGACCGACTTCGCCGACCCGACCCGCAGCTTCGTCTTCGTCCCCGGCCCCCAGACCACGCGCCACACCCTGACGCAGATTGACCCCGGGCTGGAGATGCCCTACACGCAGCAGTGGAGCCTGAGCTTCGAGCGCCAGCTGCCCTTCTCGTCGGCGATGCGCCTGACCTACACGGGGAACCGCGGCATCGGGCTGCTGCGCTACTCGCTCCAGAACCTGCCGCTCAACGACCCGGCGGGCGTCGTCGTCGCCAACCACCCGAACAACGCCCCGGCCGTGCTCTACACCGCGGCGCAGCGGACGGCGGGCGACCCGCGCGCCGTGGACGTGCGCGGGCAGACGCTGCGCCCCGCCGCCGACATCGTCTGCGCGGGGACGGGTCTGCCCGGCATCCCGGCCTCCGCGACGTGCCCCGTCCCCGTCCCGCTCGGCCCCTTCGAGTACAGCCGGCTCGTCCCGCGCACCAACGAGCGCCGCCCGCTGGGGCTCTACACGACCAACGTGCAGGTCAGCAACGCCTCGTGGAGCTACTACAACGGCCTCCAGGCCGAGTTGACCAAGCGGCTCAGCCACGACGTCAACTTCCAGGCGTCCTACACCTTCAGCAAGTCCATTGACACGACCTCGGAGGCGACGGCGGTCGGGGCGGGCGACACCAACCAGACGGGCAACAACGCGCGCGACGCGCGCGGCCTCTCGCGCTTCCACACGCCGCACCGCTTCACCTTCTACGGCACCTACCGCGCGCCGTGGTTCAGGGGCGAGCGCGGCCTGCTCGGCCGGGCCCTCGGCGGGTGGCAGTTCTCGACGGTCGTCAAGCTCGCCAAGGGCACGCCCTTCACCATCACCAGCCCGACGCAGGACCTGGACTTCGACGGCTTCGCCGAGGCGCGCCCCGACCTGCTCGACCCGTCCGTGCTCGGCAACAGCGTCAACCACCCGTCCACCTCGCAGCAACAGTTGCCGGCCTCGGCGTTCCGCGCGCTGACCATCGCCGACGTCGGGCGCGACCTCCCGCTCGTCGGGCGCAACACGTTCTTCCTCGACGGGGTGAAGAACGTTGACTTCGCCATCGCCAAGGCCTTCGCGCTGCCGTGGGAGGGGCGCCGCTTCCACCTGCGCGCCGACCTCTTCAACGCCTTCAACCACGTGCAGTACGGCTTCCCGGCGAGCCTCGACGTGACGAGCGTCAACTTCGGGCGCATCACCTCGCCGGCCACGCAGTACGCCCCGCGCAGCGTGCAGGTCTCGCTGCGCTACCAGTACTAAACCCGACCGAACGAAGGCGGGGGCCCCGCCCGGCCCCCGCCTTTTCGAACCCGACGGATGAAACAGACCACACGCCGCAGATTCGCCGCCGCGACGCCCCGCCTGGGCCTCCTGCTCTCGGGCGTCCTGTTGTTACTGTCCGCCGCCGCGCAGACGCCGCGCGCCGCCGCGCAGGCCGTCCGCCCCGGCATCGAGACTTTTCTCGCCGACGTGCCGCGCGCGCTCCGGGGCAAGCGGGTCGGCCTCATCACCAACCACACGGGGATTGACAGGTCCGCGACCTCCGACATAGACCTGATAGCGAAGCACAGGGACTTGAAGCTGGTCGCGCTGCTCGCCCCCGAGCACGGCATCAGGGGCACGGCCGAGGCGGGCGAGGAGGTCGTGGACGAGACTGACCCCCGCACGGGCGTCCCCGTCTACTCGCTCTACATGTCGGAGGACCGCGGTCCCACGCCCGAGATGCTGAGGGAGGTGGACGTTCTCGTCTACGACCTTCAGGAGGTCGGGGGGCGCACGTGGACGTACGTCTCAACGATGGCCCTGGCGATGCAGGCGGCGAAGAAGAAGGGCATCCCGTTCGTCGTCCTCGACCGCCCCAACCCCATCGGCGGGGAGATAGTCGAAGGCGCGCTGCTCGACCCGAGGTTCAAATCGTTCGTCGGGATGTACCCCATCCCCGCGCGCCACGGGATGACGGTCGGCGAACTCGCCACCCTGTTCAACCGGAAGCACGGCATCGGCTGCGACCTCATCGTCGCGCGGGTCGAGAACTGGCGGCGCTCGCAGTGGTTCGACCAGACGGGGCTGCCCTGGGTGAACCCCTCCCCCAACCTGCGCTCGCTGGCCGCGCTGACGAGCTACCCCGGCTCGGTCTACTTCGAGGGCACGACCCTGACGGAGGGCCGCGGCACGGACCGCCCCTTCGAGCAGGTCGGCGCCCCCTGGCTCGACGCGCGCGCGGTCGCCCGCGTGATGAACGCGAGGCGCCTGCCGGGCGTCCGGTTCGAGGCCATCACGATGTCCGTGGCGCCGACGGCGGCCAAGCACAGGGGGCAGACCATCCCCGCCATCCGCTTCGCCGTCACCGACCGGCGCGCGTACCGGCCGGTGCGCACGTCGCTCCTGCTCATTGACGAGATTCGCAGGCGGCACCGGCGCGATTTCGCATGGACGGCGACGATTGACCGCCTCACGGGGTCGGACAAGGTGAGGCTCGCCGTCGAGGGCGGTCGGCTCGCTCAACTTCTGGAGGAGTGGGACAGAGAGGCCGCCGAGTTCCGCGAGAGCCGCAAGCCGTACCTGCTCTACCGCTGAGCCGGCGCGGCGTCCGGCCGCGCGCCTGCGCGTCGCGCGGCCGGACGCCGCCTCGCGCGCCCGCCGTCCCTTTCCATCCGGGTGTCCGCGCGGCGGCGTGCGGGCTGAAAGGGGGGGTTTGCGTTCAGGGCTCGCGGGCTGCGGCGCGGCCGGCGAGGTTGACGATGGCGCCGATGAGCGCGTCGGGCTCGACCGGCTTGGCGAGGTGCGCCTGGAAGCCCGAGCGGAGCGCGCGCGCGCGGTCCGCCTCGCCGGCGTAGGCCGTGAGCGCGACGGCCGGCGTCAGCCCCCCGCGCTCCGCGCCGAGAGAGCGCGCGCGGCGTATCAACTCGTAGCCGTCCACGCCCGGCATCCCTATGTCGGCGACGACGACGTCCGGCCTCACGCGCTCCAGCGCGCCGAGGGCCGCGACGGCCGACGCGACGGCCGTCACCTCCGCCCCCGCCCGCCGCAGGAAGAGCGACAGCATCTCCAGAGTGTCCTCGTCGTCGTCCACCAACAGCACGCGCAGTCCGACGAGCGGCGGCAGAGCCTCTTCGCCGCCGCCCGCCGCCGCCGCCGCGAACGAGTCGCGGGCGTCGCCGGCTTCGCCCGCGCCCGCCTGCGCCGCCGGGGCGCGCGCGTCCGGCGGCGCGTCCTGCTCGGCCTCTAAGAGGAGCGGCAGGTCTACGGTGAAGGTCGCGCCCTGCCCCTCGCCCGCGCTGTATGCGTGGACGCTGCCGCCGTGCGCCTCGACCAGGTGGCGCACGAGCGCGAGCCCGAGCCCGAGCCCGCCATGCCGGCGCGTCGTCGAGCCGTCGGCCTGCCGGAAGCGGTCGAAGACGTAGGGCACGAACTCCGCCGCGATGCCCTGCCCCGTGTCGGAAACTTCGACGCGCGCGTGCGTCAGCAGGCGCGCGGCGCTGACGCCCACCTCGCCGCCGGGCGGCGTGAACTTGACGGCGTTCGACAGCAGGTTCCAGACCACCTGCCGCAGGCGCGCCGGGTCGCCCGTCACCTCGGCGCGCGGGTCGAGCGCGGCGCGCAGCCGTATGGACTTGGCGTCGGCCGCCGGCCTGATGGTGTCGAGCGCCGCCTGCACGACGAGCGCCAGCTCGACGCGCTCCAGCTCCAGGCTGAGTTTGCCCGTGACGACGCGCGAGACGTCGAGCACGTCATCGACGATGTGCCGCTGCTGCTCGGCGTTGCGCTGGATGACGGCGACGGCGTGGCGCGCCGTCTCGCCGTCGAGCGAGCCGCTTTCGAGCATGTGCGCCCAGCCGAGGATGGCGGTCAAAGGCGTCCGCAGCTCGTGCGAGATGGTGGCGAGGAACTCGTCCTTCAGGCGGTTGGCCTCCTCGGCCTTGGCGCGGAGCGACTTCTCGCGTTCGAGCATGTGGTCGCGCTCGGCCTCGGCGCGCTTCTTCTCGGTGATGTCCTCGATGACGGTCAGCGCGCAGGGCTCGCCGCCGACCTCTATCTGCTCGGCCGAGAGCATCCCCGTCAGCTCGGCGCCGCCCTTGACGCGGAAGCGTTGTTCGACGCCGCGCACGCGCCCGTGGCGCGCGAGGGCGGCCGGCCCGGCCTCGCGGTCGGCCGGCTCGGCCCACAAACCGAGTTCGACCGTCGTGCGGCCGACCGCCTCCTCGCGCGCGAAGCCCGACAGCCGCGTGAACGTCTCGTTGACTTCGAGCAGCCGGCCCGTCCGCAGCGAGGTGATGGTCAGCGCCAGCGGGATGGCCTCGAACGCCCTGGCGAAGCGGCTCTCGCTCTCGCGCAGCGCCGCCTCGGCGCGCCGCCGCTCGGTGACGTCGAGGATGGCGCCGACGAAGCCCGTGACGCGCCCCGCGTCGTCGAACTCCGGCCGGTAGGCGGCCCAAATCTGGCGCTCGCCCAAGTCGCGGTACGGCACCAGCGTCTCAAGCTCGACCCGCTCGCCGCGCAGCGCCGCCTCGACGTGCGGCTCGATGGCCGCGTAAGCCTCCGCGCCCAGCACTTCGCGCAGGCCGCGGCCGACCATCTCCTCGGGGCGCAGGCCGAAGCGGTCGGCGTAGGGCTTGTTGACGAACTTGTACCGGAGCCGCGCGTCGCAGAAGACGATGAGGACGGGCGCGTGGTCGGTGACGAGGCGGAGCCGCGCCTCGCTGCCGCGCAGCTCGCCGAGCAAAGACTCCTGCGCGCGGCGCGCCTCCTCGGCCTCGGCGCGCGCGGCGTCGGCCCGCGCGAGGTGCTCGTCGCGCTCGCGCTCGCGCCGCGCCAGCAGCTCGGACGAGTGCGCCAGCGAGCGCCCGAGCTGCGCCACCTCCCTGACCTTCGAGGTGACGGCCGCGGGGCGCGCGCCGCGCGACATCGTCTCGGCGGCGGCCGCCGCCTCCTCCAGCCCGCGCGCGATGCGGCGCGAGAGGGCGAAGGCGCCGAGCGTGCTCAGCGACAGCAGCCCGAGGCCGAGCCCGAGGACGGCGAGCGTCGAGTTGCGCGTCGGCGAGTCGAGCGCCGCCGCCGGCACGGCGACCGCCGACGTCCAGCCCGAGAAGGCGTCGCGCTTGTAGGCGACGTAGACCGGCGCGCCGTCCATCGAAGTCTCGCGCGACAGCCCCTCGCCCGACTCCCCGACGCGCCGCAGCAGCGAGGGCGGCGCGCTCTGGCCGACGAACCGCTCGGGGGCGCGGCTGCGCGCGACGATGACGCCCCGCGAGTCGATGATGGTGCGCGTCCACTCCTCGTTCGAGGGGTCGCGCAGCCCCACGACGCCGGCCAGCGCCTCGGGCGTGATGACGGCCGTCAGCACGTAGCGCAGCTCGCCGCCGCGCTCGACGGGGACGCGCACCGTGAAGCCGAGCGTCTGCCGCAGCCTGCCGGGCGCGACGTGCCCGACCGCCGGCCGCCGCTGCTCGACGACGCGGCGGAAGCTCTCGGGCTCGACCGCGGCGTGCAGCGGCGCGCCCCACGGGACGCTGGTGTTGACGACCTGCTGCCCGTCGGGCGTGAGCAGGATGACGGTGAGCCAGGCGGGCTGCGTCGAGAGCACGCGCGCCGCCTCGGCGTGGAACTGTTCGAGGCGCGGGCCGTTCAACTCGTTCGACTCGGCGAGCGCCCTGAGCGCCCTGACCGTGGCCTGCGTCTCGCGGTCGAGCGCGGCCGAGAGGTCTTGCGCCGACCTCATCAGCCGCCGGTCGGCGGCCGCGCGCTCGCTCCCCGCCAGCCTGTAGACGACCAGCGCCGCGAACGCCGCCAGCGGCAGCAGCGCCCCCGCGACGAGCAGCACGAGGTGCCAGCGTAGCGCGAGCGCGCGGCGGCGCGGCGCGGCGCGCGTCTCTTTGTACGGGCTGTCGGGGGGTTCAACTGGCACGGCGGCTTTGTGTGCGGCGGACGCGTCTGTGGCGCGGCGGCGGCCGCGCGCGGGTGAGGTCGCGGCATCATCACACGCCGGGCCGGCTTTAGACAAGAGCCGCCGCGGCGCGGACTCTCACCTGAAGGCGGCGACGTCGGCCGCGGCCGTGCGCACCCGCGGCGGCTTGCCGAACTGCGTCCAGGCGAAGTAGACCGTCCCGCCCGCGCGCGCCATGCGCGGGAAGCCGCCGGAGCGCGGGACGTCCGCCTCCGACACGACGGCGACGGGCCCCGCCGCGCCGTCGGCAGCAATTCGCCTGACCTTGACCGCGCCCCGGCCCTCGGCGCCCGACATCCAGCAGACGAGCGCCGAGCCGTCCGCGAGCAGCACGACGTCCGCGCGCCCGACCACGTCGCCGTCGTCCACGCGCACGGCCGGGCCGAACGTCGCGCCCGCGTCCGCCGAGAAGGCGACGTTGACGCGCGGCGAGTCTCCCTCGGCCGTGTACCACGCGACGGCCGCGCGCCGCCCCTCGGCCGCGACCGCGGGGCCGTTGACGGGGCAGCCCGCGACGCGCCAGTTGTCGGCGTGGACGGCGCGCGGCGCGCCCCAGCCGCCCGGCGCCTTGCGGATTGACTGGATGTCGCGCACCTCCTCCGCCGTGCGTCCACGGTAGACGACGAGCGGCCCCTCCTCCGTGACGGCCGCCGACGTCTGGCAGCACTCGCAGATGCGTCCGTCGAGCAGCGCCTCCTCCGCCAGACGCCCGTCGGCGCCGACCTCGGCATAGCGCAGCGTCATGCTCGCGGACGGCGGGCCGTGCCCGCCGGCGTCGCCGTGCTGGTCTTTCATGTCGCGCCCGTCAACCCACACCGCGCCGAGGCGGCCGCCCCCGAGCGCGAGCAGCGAGACGAAGCCGTGCTCGGTCTCCGTGTGGTCTGTGTGCGGGACGACGGGCGCGCCCCAGGTCTTGCCGCCGTCGGCCGAGCGCGAGAGGTTGACGTCGTATGCGTACGTCCCCGCGCCGCTCTTCACGAGCCAGTGCGCGGCCAGCGAGCCGTCCGCCAGCTCGACGACCGAGGGGAAGTCGGCCCAGTTGACGAACCAGTTATCGCCCTCGGCGGCCGTGCGCGTCTCGCCCCACCCGCGCGCGTCGCGCGTCGCGAACCGCAGCGCGTGACGCCGCTCGCCGGTCTTCTCCACCCAGCTCAGCAGCACGCGCCCGCCCGACGCCGCCGACAGCTCCGGCTCCCTCGTCTCCGGCCCCGCCGGCGACTCGACCTCGCGCACGGCCAGCGCGGGCGACGGCCGGGACGCCGCCTGCTGCGGCGACGACGAAGGCCCGGCCGCGCCGCCGCCCGCCCCCGCCTCGCCGCCCCCGCGCGTCGCGCACCCCTGCGCGAACGACGCCGCCAACAGAGTCAACAACACGAGCCCGCGTCTCATCACCTTGCGCCTCCTCCTGCCGCGGCAGTCTATCACGCGCGAACTTTTCTTCTTCCCCTCCCGCGCGGGTCGGGGCGGGGGCGCGCGGCGAGGCGGGCGGGGGACGGGTAGGGCGGGCGGCTTGACCGCGGGCGCGGGGGGCGCCACCCTTACGGCAGGGACGTAATGAGTGAAAGAGAGTCTTCCGCCTGGGGGCCGCTGCGGCTCCCGCTGTTCCGCGCGCTGTGGCTGGCGGCGGTGGCGTCGAACGTCGGGACGTGGATGCACAACGTCGGGGCCGAGTGGCTGATGACGACGCTCGCGCCGACGCCCCTGGTCGTCGCGCTGATGCAGACGGCCGAGACGGCGCCCACCTTCCTGCTCGCGCTCCCGGCCGGCGCGCTCGCCGACATCGTTGACCGCCGCCGCCTGCTCATCTTCTCGCAAGCCTGGATGCTCGTCTCGGCCGTCGCGCTCGCGGCCTCGGCGCTGGCGGGGCTGACGAGCCCGACGCTGCTGCTGGCGCTCACCTTCGCGCTGGGGCTGGGCGCGGCGATGAACGGGCCCGCGTGGCAGGCCATCGTCCCCGAGCTGGCGCCGCGCGGCGAGCTGACCGCGGCCGTCTCGCTCAACAGCGTGGCCTTCAACATCGCGCGCGCGGTGGGCCCGGCGCTCGGCGGGCTGGTCGTCGCGGCGTCGGGGCCTTGGGCGGTCTTCCTGCTCAACTCTTTCTCGTTCGTCGGCGTCATCCTCGTGCTCTACCGCTGGCGGCGCGAGCGCGCCGAGAGCATCGCGCCGGCCGAGCGCGTGGCGGGCGCGATGCGCGCGGGGCTGCGCTACGCGCGGCACGCGCCGGAGCTGCGCAACGTGCTGGCGCGCACGGGCGCCTTCGCGCTGTGCGCGAGCGCGCTGTGGGCGACGCTGCCGCTGGTGGCGCGCGCCGAGCTGGGACTTGGCGCGTTCGAGTACGGCGTGCTCCTGGGGTGTCTGGGCGCGGGGGCCATCCTTGGGGCGTTCGTCATCGGTTGGGCGCGGCGCGGCGTGTCGGTCAACCTGCTGGTCGTGTTCGGGACCATCGTCTTCGCGGGGGCGACCGCCGCGCTCGGCTACCTGACTAACTACGCGCTGCTCTGCGCCGCGCTGCTCTGCGGGGGCGTGGCGTGGATGACGACGATGTCGAGCCTCAACGTCAGCGTGCAGACGGTCGTCCCGGAGTGGGTGAGGGCGCGCGCGCTGGCGCTCTACCTGCTGGTCTTCTTCGGGTCGCTGGCGGCGGGCAGCGCGGCGTGGGGCGTGGTGGCCGAGCGCGCGGGGCTGGGCCCGACGCTCTTCGCGGCGGCGGCGGCGCTCGTCGTTGGGCTCGCGGCGACGCCCTTCTTCCCACTGCGCGGCGGCGAGGGGCTCGACCTCAACCCCTCGCTCCACTGGTCCGAGCCGACCTTCGTCCACGAGCCGCCGCCCGACCGCGGGCCCGTGCTGGTGACGGTCGAGTACCTGATTGACCCCGCGCGCGCCGCCGAGTTCGCGCGCGCCATGCGGGACTCCAAACGCATCGCGCGGCGCGACGGCGCGACGCGCTGGGGGCTCTTCGCGGACACCGCGCGGCCGGGGCGCTACCTCGAAACCTTCCTCGTCGAGTCCTGGGCCGAGCACATGCGCCAGCACAACCGCGTCACCAACCGGGACCGCGCCGTCCACGAGCGCCTCCGCTCCTTCCACCTCGGCGACGCGCCGCCCGTTGTCACACACCTCGTCGCGGAGAAGTGAAGTCCTGAGTTTTTGAGTAAAGAATCGGGGGCGGCGAGTCGTTAAGCTCGCCGCCCCCGGTCTTCTCCGGCCGCCACGTTCGAGGGCCTTTTCGTCTTAAACTCCCGCGGCCCTGCGGGCGTCGCCTACCTCTCCTCGGCGTCGCGGCGGGCGTCCTTCTCGGCGACGCGCGCGTCGAAGCGCTGCTGCTGCTCGGGGGTGAGGAGGGCGCGGATGCGCCCGCGCGCCGACTGGCGGATGGCGTCGAAGCGCGGGCGAGCCTCGGCGCGCAGCGCGCGGTACTCGCCGCGCGTCTCGTCTAGTATCCGGCGCACCTCGGCCGCCTGGCGTTCGTCGAGTTCGAGGTCGCGGCGCATCCGCTCGAACATGCGCTCGGGGTCGCGCCGGCCTTCGCGCCCCTCGCCGCGCGCCGCGCCCGCGCGCAGGCGGTAGGCGCTGTCGAGCAGCGCGCCCGTCGCGCAGCCCAGCGCGAAGACGGCCGCGACGGCGAGCCACAGCTTGAGCCGCATGAGGCGCTTCATCGCGCGCCCTCGCCTTCCCCGCCGCCGATGATGGTCGAGAGCACCTCGTCGTGCGAGGGCGCGCGCGCGTCGGCGAAGACGACCTGCTCGATGTCGCCGTCGCGCCCGGCCAGCAGCGCGTCGCCGACGCCGACGCCCGACGCCTGTTCGCCCGCGCCCGCCGTCAGGAAGAGCGCGAGCGCGAAGGCCGCGACCAGCCCCAGCGCGGGCGCGGCGCGCAGGGCGACCGCGAACAGCCCGAGCCACCCCTCGCCCTCCTCGCGCCGCCGGCGCTCCTCTTCGACGCGCGCCCGGACGCGCGCGTAGAGGAAGGGCGAGGCGGCCGCCGCTTCGGCCTCCGCCTCTCCGGCCGCCGAGGCGCGGACGACCTCGCGCGCTGCGCGCTCAAGCCTCTCGGCGCGCCCGACGTCTCTCTTTTCGCCTGACATTTCCTTTACCCCCGACTCCCGGCGAACGCCCCGGCCCGCGGCGGCCGGCGAGGCGTCACTTTAAACCCCGCGCCCTCGACAGTGAAAACGCGCCCGCCGCCGCGCGGGTTACAGAAACCTCTCCAGCACGCCCCGCAGCCGCGCCCTCGCGCGGTGCGCCCGCACCTTGACCTTCGAGGCCGTCCAGCCCTTCAGCTCCGCGATTTCGGCGACCGACATCCCCTCGGCGTCGAGCAGGACGAGTACCAGCCTGTCCTCCGGCGGGAGGCGCGCGAGCAGCTTCGAGGCGAGGTCGCGCGTGACGGCGCGCCCCTCGGCGTCGCCGCCCGCCTCCAGCCGCTCGCGCAGCCGCGCCTCCTCCCCCTCGGTCAGCTCTTCGAGCGCGCCCTCGGGCCTGCGCCGCTGCCGGCGCAGCTCGTCGTAGCAGGCGTTGAAGGCGATGCGCGCCAGCCAGGCGGCGAACGAGCCGTCGCGGCGGTTGGTGAACTCGCCGAGCGCGAAGAACGCCTTGGCGAAGCTCTCCTGCACGACCTCCTCGATCTGCGCGCGCTCGCGGAAGAAGCGGCCGGCGATGAGGGCGACCCGGCGGCGGTGGCGCATGAAAAGCTCCTCGAAGGCCGGCTCGTCGCCGTCGCGCGCGCGCGCGGCCAGCTCGGCGTCCGGCTCTGGGGCGGGCGCGGGCCCGGGGTTGTCCGCCATCTCTTCCATACGCCAACGGCCGACGACCGACGCCGACGCCCGCGCCCCCGGCTTCAAGACGGGCGCGGGGCGCGGGCGGGTCGAAAAAGAGCCACTATCCCATCAGTCAATCGGAAAAGAAAGTGGCGGCCCCGAGAAGGTCGGGGCCGCCACGGTGTCGGCTTCTGGCCGTCCGCCCTGAGGCCGGCGGGGCTTACTGGAGCTGGGTCTGGCCCTGGCGCAGGCCGCGGCGGCCGCGCATCTCCTGGCGGCGCTGCTGACGCTGCTGGCGGGCGGCGGCGAGCTGCGCCTTCTGCTCGGCCGTCAGGACGTTGTACATCTCGCTCATCATGCGCGCGTGCGCCACCTCGCGCTCGACCTGCGCGCTGGCGCGCGCCTGCGCGGCCGCGCGCACGGCCGCCTCGTCGAAGACCCCGCCCGCGAGCGGGTCGAAGCCGCCGCGCGCCTCGCCCCGGCGCTGCTCGCGCTGCGCCGAGAAGGTCTGGCTGTAGCGCTCGGCTATCTGGCGCATCTGCTCGCGCTGCGCGTCGGTCAGGTTCAGCTCGGCGCCGAAGCGGCCGCCGAAGAAATCGCCGCCGCGCGCACGGCCGCCGCGGCGGCCCTTGTCCGCCCCGCCGTGGCCCCACGGCCGCCCGGCGCGCGCCTGCCCGTCGCCCTGCGCCGGCCCCCCCTGCTGCTGCTGCTGCGCGACGCCCGTCAAGGCCGTCAGCGCGAACGCGGCCGCCAGCCCCAGGCCGCCCGCGAGTCTCCTCGAACCCTTGAATCTGATCATTTCTTTCTCCGTGCTATGTTGAATTACGGCGGGCCGCCGCGGGAAGCAAAGGGAGAATCACCCCGCACTCCGGCCGTTCGGAGTCTAAGACGCGCGGCGGCGCCCGGCGGTTACTTTTTTTTGCGGGCGGCGGCGCGCGGAATATTTCGGGGGGCAAATTGATAAGCCGGCGCGCGGTCGTTTATACTTCGCCGGTCAGACTTATGATGGCTGAAAAACTTTTAGAGGCCCGGCCGGGCGGCGCGCGAATTCCCCTGTGACGATGCCCTCGCAGCAAGAGGTGACGAGACTGCTCGTCCGCCTGACGGACGGCGACCGCGGCGTCCTGGACGACCTGCTGCCCGTCGTCTACGGCGAGCTGCGGCGCCTCGCCGCCAGCTACCTGCGCAAGGAGCGCGTCGGCCACACGCTCCAGCCCACCGCGCTCGTCCACGAGGCGTACATGCGGCTCGTGGACCAGACGCAGGTGCAGTGGCAGAACCGCGCGCACTTCTTCGGCGTCGCCGCGCAGATGATGCGCCGCATCCTCGTTGACCACGCCCGCGCCCACGAGGCCGAGAAGCGCGGCGGCGAGTTCCAGAAGCTCTCGCTCGACGAGAACCTCGACGCCTCGGGCGGCGAGCGCGACGTCAACCTCGTGGCGCTCGACGACGCGCTCAACCGGCTGGCCGCGATGGACCCACAGAAGTCGAAGATCGTCGAGCTGCGGTTCTTCGGCGGGCTCTCCGTCGAGGAGACGGCCGAGGTGTTGGGCGTCAGCGCCCCGACCGTCAAGCGCCAGTGGCGCATGGCCAAGGCGTGGCTCTACGGCCAGGTCAAGCCGTCCTGAACCCGCGGGCGGCGAATCGCACGCAGTCTCGGCCCCACCACGGACTCTGACTCTCCCCGCGGGCGGCGCAACCCTCAAAAGCCGTCCGCCATCTGACGGTCGCAAACGTCCGGGCGCCGGGTTCGCCTTTCGCCTTTCGCCGTTCACCTTATTTCCCGATGACCCCCGAGCGCTGGCGGCAGATAGAGGAGTTGTTCCAGACGGCGGTTGACCTGCCGCCCGACGAGCGCCCGCGCTTCGTCTCGCAGGCGTGCGCCGGCGACGACACGCTGCGCGAGCAGGTCGTCGCGCTCATCCACCAGTTCGAGTCGGCCGGCGACTTCATCGAGGAGCCGGCGCTCGCCGCCTCGCCGCTCGACCCGACCGACCCCTACGCCACCGCCCCCGCCACCGGCCCCGACGTCGTGGACCCGGCCATCGGCCGCCGCGTCGGCTCCTACCGCGTCGTGCGCGAGATAGGGCGCGGCGGCATGGGCGCCGTCTACCTGGCCGAGCGCGCCGACGGCGAGTTCCGCCAGCAGGTCGCCGTCAAGCTCATCAAGCGCGGGATGGACACCGACTTCATCCTCCGGCGCTTCCGCAACGAGCGGCAGATTCTCGCCACGCTCGACCACCCCTACATCGCGCGGCTGCTCGACGGCGGGACGACCGAGGACGGCCTGCCCTTCTTCGTCATGGAGTACATCCAGGGGCTGCCCGTCTACCGCTACTCGGACGAGCGGCAGTTGACGGTGGCCGAGCGGCTGCGGCTCTTCTCGATGGTCTGCGACGCGGTCAACTACGCGCACCAGAAGCTCGTCATCCACCGCGACATCAAGCCCTCGAACATCCTGGTCGCGCCGGGCGGGGTGCCGAAGCTGCTGGACTTCGGCATCGCCAAGCTGCTCAACCCCGAGTTCGCCGGCGAGATCACGCTCGACCCGACGGCGACCGCCATGCGGCTGATGACGCCCGAGTACGCCGCGCCCGAGCAGGTCAGGGGCGAGCCCGTCTCGCCCGCCACCGACGTCTACAGCCTGGGCGTCCTGCTCTACGAGCTGCTCACGGGGCACCGCCCGTACCGCCTGCGCAACCGCTCGCCGCACGAGATGGCGCGCGTCATCTGCGAGGAGGAGCCGCCGCACCCGAGCGTGCGCATCGCCAGCCCCGAAGACCTGCTGCCGGCCAACCACCCGCCCGGGCGCGCCGGCGAGTCGGACACGCTCGGCTACCTCTACTGGAGCCGCGGCGCCACCGTCGAGACGCTGCGGCGCGAGCTGGCGGGCGACCTCGACAACGTCGTGATGAAGGCGCTCAGGAAGGAGCCGGCCGAGCGCTACCAGACGGCCGACGAGCTGCGCGAGGACGTGGCGCGCCACCTCGAAGGCCGCCCCGTCTCGGCGCCGCCCTTCTTCCCGGCGGGCGCCGCGCGCAGGGAGCCGGCGCGCGACGAGCGCCGCCCGCGCCGCGGCGACGAGACTTCGCTCGCCGTCCTCCCGCTCAAGGTTCACGAGTCCACGGGCGGGCTCGAAGGCGGCGGCGAGTACTTAGGCGTCGGCCTCGCCGACGCGCTCATCACGCGGCTCGGCTCGCTGCGCAGGTTCACGCTCAGGCCGACCTCCTCCGTGCTGCGCTTCCGCGGACCGGAGTCCGACCCGCTGGCGGCCGGGCGCGAGCTGGGCGTCTCCTACGTCCTCGAAGGCCGCGTCCGCCGCGCCGGCTCGACGCTGCGCGTGACGATGCAGCTCCTCGACGTGAGCGAGGGCTCGGCCGTCTGGGCCGGGCAGTTCGACGAGGACACGGCCGACGTCCTCCAGCTCGAAGACTCCATCTCCGAGCAGGTGGCCGAGGCGCTGGTGCCGCAGCTCACGGGCGGCGAGCGCCAGCGCCTGCAAAAGCGCGGCACCGACCGCGCCGACGCCTACGAGGAGTACCTGCGCGGCCGCTACCACTGGAACACGTTCAGCGAGGAGGGCTTCGCGCGCGCGCTCGTCCACTTCAGCCGCGCCGTCGCGCTCGACCCCGACTACGCGCTCGCCTACGCGGGCATCAGCGACTACTACAACGTGCTCGGCGTCTACGCCATCCTCCCCTTCTCCGAGACGTCGGCGGCGGCGCTCGAAGCGGCGCGCAAGGCGGTCGGGCTCGACCCGGCGCTGGCCGAGGGGTGGGCCGCGCTCGGCTTCGCCACGCTGACGCACGACCTCGACTGGGAGGAGGCCGAGCGCCACCTGCGCCGCGCGCAGGAGCTGAACCCGAACTACGTCACGGGCCGCCTCTGGCTCTCGTTCTTCCTCGGCATGGAGGGGCGCTTCGACGAGGCGCTCTCGGGCGCGCGGCGCGCGCTCGAGATAGCCCCGATGACGCCGCTCGTCCGCCACACGCTCAACTGGACGCTGTATCACGCGCGCCGCTTCGACGAGGCCATCGCCTCGGCGCGCGTGCTCGTCGCCGCCGAGCCCGACTACGGGCTCGGCCACCTGCTGCTGAGCCTTGCGCTCTCGCAGTCGGGCCGCCACGAGGAGGCGGTCGGGGCGTGCGCGAAGGCCGTGGAACTCCTCGGCCGCAGCCCCTACCCGCTCTGCTACCTCGCCGCGCTCAAGGCGTCCGCCGGCCGCCACGACGAGGCGCGCGCCGACCTCGAAGAGGTCGGGCGGATGGGCGAGATGCGCTACGTCTCGCCCTACATGCTGGCGCTCGCGCGCTGCCGCCTGGGCGAGACGGACGCCTGCCTCTCGGAGCTCGAGCGCGCGCTCGACATCGGCGACTCGCGGCTCGCGTGGCTCGGCGTTGACCCGCAGTTCGACCCGGTGCGCGGGCTCCCGGGCTTCCGCGAAGTCTTCCGCCGCACCAACAACCCGCTCGCGCTGCGGCCGCGCGGCGACGCCGCCGCGGCGCACGAGCCGCCGACGGGGCAGAAGTCCATCGCCGTCCTCCCGCTCAAGGTCGTCGCCACGCCGGGCGCCGAGGGGACGGGCGACGAGTACCTGGGCGTCGGGCTGGCCGACGCGCTCGTCACGCGCCTGTCGAACGTCCACCGCTTCATCATCCGGCCGACGTCGAGCGTGCTGCGCTACCAGGGGGCGGGCGCGGACCCGCTGGCCGCCGGGCGCGAGCTGGGCGTGGACTTCGTCGTGGCCGGCGCCGTCCGCCGCGCCGGCTCGACGCTGCGCGTCAACGCGCAGCTCCTCGACGTCGCCGGGGGCGCGACGCGCTGGGCCGGGCGCTTCGACGAGGAGTACACCGACGTGCTCCAGCTCGAAGACCTCATCTCCGAGCAGGTGGCGGCGGCGCTGCTGCCGCACCTGTCGGGCGACGAGCTGCGGCAGCTCTCGAAGCGCGGCACCGACAACGCCGAGGCTTACGAGGCTTACATGCGCGGGCGCTACCACTGGTACACGATGAGCGCCGACGGCTTCGCCAAGTCGAACGCCTGCTACCGCCGCGCCGTCACGCTCGACCCCACGTTCGCCGCCGCGCACGCCGGCATCGCCGAGTACCACTGCTGGCTCGCCGTCTACGGGCTGGCGCCGCCGGCCGAGCAGTTGGCCGCCGGGCGCGAGGCGGCGCGCCGCGCCATCGCGCTCGACGAGACGCTGGCCGAGGCGCACGCCGCGCACGGCCTCGCGCTGCTCACGCACGCGACGCAGTGGCGGGCGGCCGAGGAGCACTTCCGCCGCGCCATCGCGCTCAACCCGAGCTACACGCAGTCGCACGCGCACTACGCCTGCCAGCTCGCGATGGAGGGGCGCTTCGACGAGTCGGTGGCCGAGGCGCGCCGCGCCTGCGAACTCGACCCGCTCAACCCCTTCAACTTCTACTTCCTCGCCTGGTGCCTCTACCAGGCGCGCCGCTTCGACGAGGCGACGGCCGAGGCGCGCAAGCTCCTCCAGAGCGAGCCGCGCTACGGCTCGGCGCGCTTCGTCCTGAGCTGGACGCTCAGGCGCGCCGGCGCCTTCGACGAGTCGGTGGCCGAGGCGCGCCGCGCCCTCGAACTGCTCGGCGAGATACCGATGCTCTCGGCCTCGCTCGCCTGCGCCTACGCCGCCGCGGGGCGCGCGCGCGAGGCGCGCCGCCTGCTCGCCGAGCTGCGCGCGCAGGCGGCCGACGAGCACTTCGTCACGCCCTACCACCGCGCGCTCGTCCACCTACAGCTCGGCGAGCGCGGCACGGCGCTCGACCTGCTGGAGGAGGCGGTCGAGGAGAGCGACCCGTGGGTCGTCTGGCTCGGCGTCGAGCCGCAGCTCGACCCGCTGCGCTCCGACCCGCGCTTCAGGGCGCTGCTCGCGCGGACGAAGAACCCGGCGGCCGGGGCCGCCGCGCGCCGCGCGCCGTCCGCGCCGACGCCCGCGCCCGCCCCGGCGCGCGACCTGACGCCCTCGGGCCGCCACCACACGGGCGACTCCGGCCCCGCGCCGCGCGTCGAGGACGACGAGGCGCAGAAGCTCTACAAGGCCGGCCGCTACTTCGTCACGCGCCGCACGGCCGAGGGGCTGCGCCAGGCCATCGAGCGGTTCGAGCGCGCCGTGGCGCTCGCGCCCGACTACGCGCTGGCGTGGGCCGAGATGGCCGACTCCTACTCGCTGCTCAACTGGTACGTCGAGCCGCCGCCCCCGGGCGCGTGGGACAGCGCGAAGCGCGCGGCCCGCCGCGCCGTCGAGGCCGACGACTCCCTGTCGGAGGCGCACGCCTCGCTCGGCTTCGTCCTCTTCAACTACGAGCGCGACTTCGTCGGCGCCGAGCGCGAGCTGCGCCGCGCCATCGAGCTGAACCCCGAGAACGCGGTCGCGCGCCGCTGGCACGCCTTCAACCTCTCGGCCATGGGCCGCCACGACGAGGCCGTCTCCGAGATCAGGAAGGCGCGCGAGATAGCGCCGCGCTCGCCGGTCATCGCCACCGCGCTCGCCAACATCCTGCTGAACGCGCGCCGCTTCGACGAGGCAGAGGGCGCGTGCCGCGAGGCGCTCGACCTCGACCCCGGCTCCATCTCGGCGCACATCATCCTCCGCTGGTCCTACGAGATGCGCGGGATGTGCGAGGAGGCTTTGGCCGTCTACGAGCAGGAGCGCGCCTTCGCCGGCGACACGCCGACGACGCGCGCCAAGCAGGCGCACGTCCTCGCCTCGTGCGGGAACTCGGGCGAGGCGCGCTCGGTGCTCTCGGGGCTGGTGGCGAACCGCGACCGCGAGTGGGTGACGGCCTACGAGGTGGCCGTCGTCAACGCGCTGCTCGGCGAGCGCGACGCGGCCTTCTCCTGGCTCGCGCGCGCCGAGGAGGAGCACTCGGTCGGCCTCACATACCTGCGCGTTGACCCGCGCCTCGACAACCTGCGCGCCGACCCGCGCTTCAACGAACTGCTCCGCCGCTTCCCCGCCTGAGCCGGCCCGCGCCGCGCGCGAGCGCAAAAAACACCCGTGGGGGACGAAAGGCAACGCGCCTCTCGTCCCCCACGGGTGTTTTGCCCCCGACGGGGAACGGCTTTAGCCGGCGTGCGACAGGTACGCCTCGGCGGGCGCGAAGCCCTCCGCGCGGGCGCGGGAGGCGCGGCGGCGCTCCTCGCGGCGGCGCGCCCTGAGGCGCTCGGCGCGGCTGCGCGCCCTGAGCGCGAGCGCGTGCTCGACGCGGTCGAACGCGGCCTCCATCACGCGCGAGACGGCGAAGGCGAACCCCTCGGACGTGAGCGTCAGCACGACGGCCGAGGTCAACAGAATCGCGGCGAACTGAATCACACTGGACATCACTTTCAACCTCCCACACGCGCCGCGAACCCCGAGCCCTCCGCGCGGCCTCTAAAATCTTCGACGGGTCTTCAGGCGGCGCGGCCGCCGAAGCTCGGCATCTTGAACCCGACCTCGCCCAGCAGGGACGAGTAGTTGCGGCGGAACTCGTCGGAGCGCCGCCTGTGGTCGCGCACCCAGTCGGAGACGACTTCCCTGACCTCGCGCCCCTGCGCGGCGGCCGGCTCGGCGAAGGCGCGCGCCGCCTCGGTCTGCGGCTGCGCCGCCCGACCGCCCTTGATGATTCGCACCCGTTTCGTCTCTGCCATCGTTTTCCACCTCCGACCAGTAACGCGTAAAAAAAGAACGGCGGGGGATAATTTTTTTGCGCCCCCCGGCGAATTTTTTTTCGCGCCGCGCCGCCCGCCGGCCGCCTTGTCCGCGGGCCGCGCCCGGTGCTACCTTGCAGCCCGGAGGCACGCTTTGATGACCCGCATCCCCCGCAGACTCCTGAAGGCGCTCGCGCCCGCCCTCGCCGCGCCCGGCCTTATCGCGCCCGTCCTTACCGCGCTCGCCTCCGCCGCGCTCGCCTCCGCCGCGCTCGGGCTGGCCGCCCCGGCGGCCCGCGCGCAGGAGGAGGCCGGCCCCGGCAAGCCGCCGCCTGTGCTCGCGCGCCCCGCGCCCGCCGGGCCGGCCGCCGCGGCGGCCTCCAGTTGGAAGCTCAGGCGGACGCTGCGCGGGCACGAGGGCGCGGTCTACTCGGCCGCGTTCTTCCCCGGCGGCGCGCGCGTCGTCACCTCGGGCGCCGACGGGCGCGTGCGCGTCTGGGACGTGCGCACGGGCGCGCTCGTGCGCTCGGTCGAGGGGCCGGGCGGGACGGTGAGCGACACGGCCGTCTCGCCCGACGGCCGCCTCGTCGCCTACTGCACGGACGGCGGCGACGCCGCGCAGGTGCGCCTGATGGACGCGCGCTCCTTCCGGCCCGTGCGCACACTCGAAGGGCACGACGAGGGAATCTTCGAGGTCGTCTTCTCGCCCGACGGGCGGCTGCTCGCCAGCGGCGGGCGCGACCGCGTCATCAGGCTGTGGGAGGTGGCGACCGGCCGGCTCGTGCGCCGGCTCGAAGGGCACGACGACGCCGTGACGGCGCTCGCCTTCACGCCCGACGGCCGGCGCCTCGCGAGCGCCAGCGCCGAGCGCGACAACACGGTCAGGCTGTGGGACGTGGAGACGGGCGAGGCGCTGCGCACCCTGGCCGGGCACAACGACTGGGTGACTTCGGTGGCGTTCGCGCCCGACGGCCGGACGCTGGCGAGCGGCGCGCGCGACCGCCGGCTCATCTTCTGGGACGCGGTGACGGGACGGAAGCTGCGCGAGCTGCCGCAGCCCGAGATGGTCTACGAGCTGGAGTTCTCGCCCGACGGCCGCGTGCTGGCCGAGGCGGGCGGCGGCGGCGTCGTCCGCCTCCACGACGCGCGCACCGGCCGCCTGCTCGCCCGCATCAACGCGCACCCCGAAGAGGTCAACGAGGTCAAGTTCGCCCCCGGCGGCGCGCTCCTCCTGACCGCAAGCTACGACTCCACCGTCAAACTCTGGGAGCCCGCCCCGCGCCGACCCGCCGCCGCCGGCGACAGGAAGCCGCCCGCGAAGTGGATGGAGTGAGCGGAAGAAGGCGGCGGGCGGTGGACGTCAGCCGGCGGATAGAAATGCGGCGCGCCCGAAGTTGAACCGGGCGCGCCGCTCAGTTTTTCTACCGGCCGCCGTCTGCCGGCCGCCGTCGGCCGTCTACTGAGTTCTTCCCTCCGCGGCGAAGCGCGCGACCAGGTCGCGGAAGGCGAGGAGGTCAGTGATGGGCTTCGTCCAGTGCTCGTCGCAGCCGGCGGCGAGCGCGCGCTCGCGGTCGCCGGGCATGGCGTGGGCGGTGAGCGCGATGACGGGCGTGCGGTCGAAGGCCGGGTCGGCGCGCAGCCGGCGCGTCGCCTCAAGGCCGTCGAACGCGCCGCCCAGCGAGACGTCCATCAGGATGAGGTCGGGCGCGTGCTCGGCCGCGCGGCGCAGGCCCTCCTCGGCCGTCCCGGCCGCGACGACGTCGTGCTCGTCTTCGAGCGCCATCAGGACGAGGTCGCGGATGTCCGGCTCGTCTTCGATGAACAGTATCTTAGCCATTCGACGGTTCCACCCCGAGTTCTTCCAGCGTCGCGCGCAGCCGCGAGGTCACGTCCGAGAGCAGCAGCTCGCCCTTGCGGATGACGTCCGCTATCTCGCCCTGGATGAGCCGCCGGTCGTCGGGCGTCACGTCCTTGCCCGTCACGACGAGGACGGGGACGCCGGCCGTGCGCGCGTCCGAGCGGAAGCGCGCGATGAACTCGAAGCCGCTCATCCCGTTCGGCATCATCAGGTCGCACAGCACGGCGCGCGGCGTCTGCTGCCCGGCCATCTTCAGCGCCGTCTCGCCCGACGGCGCGCTGCGCGCGTTGAACCCCGCGTGGCGCAGCGCCGTCGTCACCAGCTCGCGCACGCCGTGCTCGTCGTCCACGACGAGGATGTAGCCTTCGTCTTCGCCCCCGGCGGCGGCGGCGCCGGCGCCGGCGCCGCGGCCGCGCACGCTCACGCGGTCGAGCGTGTCGGTGAGCGTCGCGGGGTCGACGGGCTTGAGCAGGTAGTCGGACGCGCCGAGGCTGTAGCCGAGCGGGCGGTTGTCCACGATGGAGCAGACGATGACGGGGATGCGCGCCAGCCTCCGGTCGCCGCGCATCGCCTGCAACACGCGCCAGCCGTCCATCTCGGGCATCATCACGTCGAGCGTCAGGGCCACGGGGTCGTGCTCGCGCGCGAGCCTCAGCCCCGCGTCGCCGCTCGCCGCCGACATCACGCGGTAGCCGGCGCGCTCCAGCGTCTCCCTCAGGAGCGCCGCCGCGTCATCGTCGTCCTCGATGACGACGACGAGCGGTCGGCCGTCCTCGCCGCCGGCGTCCTCGGCCGCCGCCGGCGCCGGCGCGCCCGCGCGCGCCCCCGCGCCCCCGCGCCCGCCTTCGGCGAAGCGCGGGCCCTCGTCGCCGTCGCCGTTCGCGTCGCGCGCGCCCATCTCGGGCGCCGAGAGCGGCAGCGTCACCGTGAAGGACGAGCCCTCGCCCACGCTCGACGCCACCTCTATCTCGCCGCCGAGCAGCTCGACTATCTGCCGCACGATGGAGAGCCCGAGCCCGACGCCGCTCGCCGACCTCGTCATCGAGCCGTCCACCTGCCGGAAGCGCTCGAAGATGAGGCCGAGCGACTTCTCCTCGATGCCGATGCCGGTGTCGCGCACGACGATGCGGAAGTGGCGTTCGCCGTGCGCCAGCAGCTCGGCCTCGATGCGGCCGCGCGCCGTGAACTTCGCCGCGTTCGACAGGAGGTTGATGACCACCTGGCGGACGCGCAGCGGGTCGGTGTAGGCGAGCGGCAGGCGCGCGGGCACGCGCAGGCGGTATTCGAGCCCCTTGCGCTCGGCCAGCGACTGCAACTCGGCGAAGGCGTTCTGCACGACCTCGACGAGGTCTATGTGCTCGCGGTGAATCTTCATCCGCCCGGCCTCTATCTTCGAGACGTCGAGCACGTCGTTGATGAGCGCGAGCAGGTGCTGGCCGTTGCGCAGGATGCGCTCGAAGGCGTCGCGGTAGCGCTTGGGCATCTGGGCGTCGGCGGCGGCGGGCGCCAGCTGCGCCAACTGCGCGAAGCCGATGATGGCCGTCAGCGGCGTGCGCAGCTCGTGCGACATGTTGGCGACGAACTCGGCCTTGAGGCGGTTGTACTCTTCGAGCCGGCGGTTGGCCTCGCGCAGCTCCTCGGCCTGCTCGCGGTAGCGGCGGGAGCTTTCGCGCAGCTCCTCCTCGTTGCGGCGGATGCGGAGGAAGGCGAGGACGTGCGCCCTGAGCGCGGCCGGCTCGATGGGCTTGGAGAGGTAGCCGTCGGCGCCGGCCTCCAGCGCCTGCGCCTGCTCCTCGGGCGACGTGCGCCGCCCCGAGAGCATGACGACCAGCGCGTCGCGCGAGCCCTCGCCCGCCTTGACGCGGCGGCAGACCTCGACGCCGTCGGCGTCGGGCAGCATCGCGTCGAGCAGGACGAGGTCGGGCCGCCCCGCCTCGGCGAGGCGCAGCGCCTCGGCGCCCGTCGTCGCCTGCGCTATCTCGTAACCCTCGGACGCGAGGATGCGCGTGTAGCCGCGCATCAGGTCGGGGTCGTCTTCGACCACGAGCACCTTCTGTTTTGTCATCGAAACTCAGGCGCGCGACCGGCGCGCCTCCCCGGGTTCTGGCTCGGCGGCTCGGCCGGCAGCCTGACGGCGAAGGTCGCGCCCCCGCCGGGCGGGCTCTCGACGCCGATGGAGCCGCCGTGCCCCTCGACGATGCGCTTGACGATGGCGAGCCCGAGCCCCGTGCTGCGCTCGCCCTCCGTGCTGCGGACGCGCGTGCGCGAGAAGGGCTTGAAGAGTTTGTCCAGCTCGTCGGCCGGCACGCCCGGCCCCTCATCTCTGACGAGGATGACGGCGCCCGCGCCGCCCTCGCCGCGCCCGAGCGCGACCTCGACCGTCGCGCCGCGCGGCGAGAACTTGACGGCGTTGCCGACCAGGTTGTTCAGGACCTGCTCTATCTTCGACGCGTCGAGCCGCAGCGGGGGGACGTCCTCGGCCGCCGTGAACAAGATATTGATTTTCTTCCGCTCCGCCAAGCGGCGGTTCAGCTCGACGTTGCGCCCGGCGAGCGCGCGCAAGTCCACCGCGTCCAGCTCAAGCTCCAGCCGCCCGGCCTCTATCTTCGAGACGTCGAGCAGGTCGTCTATGAGCGCGAGCATGAAGTCGCTCGAACGGCGGATGACGCCGACGAAGTCCAGTTGCTCGGGGCTGAGGCGGGCGGCGGCCTCGTCGAGCAGGAAGCCGCTGTAGACGTTGATGACGTCGAGCGGGTTGCGCAGGTCGTGCGCGGCGAGCCCGAGGAACTGGTTCTTCTGCGCGTTGATGCGCGCCAGCTCGGCGTTCTTCTTCGCCAGCTCGCGCTGCGCGGCGGCCAGCTCGTTGTTGAGCCGCGTCAGCTCCTCGTAGACCGCGGCGTCGCGCTCGCCGGCCTCGCGCGAGCGCAGCGCCAGGTCCTTGGCCGCGGCGCGCAGCGCGTTCGCCTGCTCGTTGTTGACGGCGAGCAGCCCCTCGTAGGCGCGAGCCACGCCCGCGCGCGAGCGCGCGCCGACGACGAGGAAGCCGCCCGAGGGCTCGGCCCCGCCCGCGAAGTGCAGCGGCACGAGCCGGCCCCCGCCGTCGCGCACGACCAGCTCCCAGCCGAAGGCCGCGCCGCTGCGCCGCAGCTCGGCGAAGAAGGCCTCGGCCTTGTCGGCGCAGCCGGCGTCGCAGACCTCCGCGAAGCGCCTGCCGGGCGCGAGCCTTTCCGCGAGGCCGAGGCCGTCGCTCACGACCTCCCTCACGAAGCCGTCGCGGTCGCACGCGAGCGCGACGCCGGCCGCCTGCGGCTCCCCGCGCCCGGCGCTCACGACGCGCCGCCCCCCTCGACGAGCCGCGCGGCGGCCGTGACCGCGCCCTCGGCGTCCGCGGCCGAGGCGTCGGCGCCGACCTCGCGCCACAGCCCCGGCGCGACGTTGAAGGGGTAGCCGCCCGCCAGTATCTTGACGCCGCGGCACTCGCCGCTCGCGCGCACGGCCGCGACCACCTCGCGCAGCTCGCGGACGTGCGACGTGATGGTCGCCGAGACGGCGAGCACGTCCGCCCCGCGCTCGGCCACGGCCTGCACGACCGAGGCGGCCGGCGCGTTGGCGCCGACGTAGAAGGTGTCCCAGCCCTCCATCTCGAAGAAGTCGGCGACCATGCGCAGGCCGATCTCGTGCAGGTCGCCGGCGACGCAGGCGGCGACGAGCGTGCGGCCGTTGCGCTCGGTCGAGAAGATGCGCGGGTAGAGCTGCGACATGACGAGTTGCGTGGCGGCCGTGCAGTAGTGCTCCTGCGCGACGCTCAGGAGGTTCAACTGCCACAGCCTGCCGACCTCGCGCTGCGAGCGCTGGAAGACGTGGAGGTAGAGGTCGCGGACGCCGACGCCGCCCTCGGCGGCGTCGAGGACGAGGCGGCTGGCCTCGTGGCGGCGGCCGGCGAGCAGCGCCTCGACGTAGGCGCGGGCGAGCGCGGCGTGCGGCTCGCCGTCCGAGACGAAGGCCGGCAAATCGGCCGGGACTTGCGGCAGCCGCGCGAGCCCCTCTTCGACGTAGCGCGCCGCCGCCTCGCCCGCCCCGGCGGGCAGCCGCTCGCGCAGCACGTCGCACAGCACGGAGAGGTTACGCGCGAGGTCTGAGGCGGGCACGCCGCGCGCTTCGAGCATCACCTTCGCCCACGCGACGTAGTCGGCGAAGAGCGACGGGAGCGAGGCGGCCATTGACTCGGCGAGGTAGGAGAGGTGGTAGCGCGCGTCCTGCAAACACTTCTCGCGGCCGGCCGCGCCGAAGCGGAGTTCGAGCGCGGGGTTCAGCTCGAAGTGTCGCGCGGTGACGGCCTCGGCCAGCGCGGCGCGGGCGGCGTTGATGGCCTCGGCGGCGCGCGGCTCTGTCGTCAGCGTCTCTTCGCCCATCTGGTTTTGCTGCCGGCGGCGGCTCAGGCCGAGACGTACTCGAAGCGGCGCACCTCGGCGCTGCCGGGGACGAGCTTGAGCCCCTTCGGCATCCCGCGGTGCGACTCGTGGTACTCGTGGCTGCGATGCCAGACGCGGAAGCTCTCCTCGTCGCGCCAGTAGGTGATGAGCCAGACCTCCGCGGGGCGGTCGAGCGGGCTGATGACGTCCATGCGCACGTAGCCGGGCGCGGAGTCCACGAGGTGCGGGCGCTCGCCGAAGGCGCGCTTGACCTCCGCCTCCATCCCGTTGGCGACGACGAACCTGCTCAGGGCCACGAAGC
This sequence comes from Pyrinomonadaceae bacterium, assembly GCA_036387195.1. Classification (GTDB taxonomy): domain Bacteria; phylum Acidobacteriota; class Blastocatellia; order Pyrinomonadales; family Pyrinomonadaceae; genus QHXN01. Next base: position 42,783 of record DASVUF010000304.1, read on the forward strand.
CCACGCCGGCCGCCGCCGGCTCACGTACTTCGACGGTCTCCACGCGCTCCTCCATGCTCTTACGCTCCCGCGCGCGCGCCCGCGCGCGCCTCGGACTGCCGAACGGGGAGAGAGAGAAAACGAACTCTGCGACCAAGAGGCGCCTCATGTTAAGGCTTTTCGGGCCGGAGGTCTAGGCAGGGCGTCGCGCGCCCCGGCCCGAGCCACGGGACTGCGGCGGGACGCACGCGCGGCGACGCCCGGCGGGCGGCGGGCCGGGGGGCGCCGCGCCGGGAGCGGCGGGGCGGGGGCGG
>DASVUF010000305.1:0-15731 GCA_036387195.1 Pyrinomonadaceae bacterium
CGCGGAGGGAGGCCGCCCCTTCTCGTCGCGGCCCGCCGTCCGCGGCCGGCGCCTATTTACTATTCACGGCGATTCCCTTATCATCGGCCCGCTCTCGGAGAGTTCTGAAGCTCTGTTCGTAAGCCCGGCGGTGGAGCCGCCGACGGCCTCTCCTGACTTGATTCCTTTCTCAAAGGGCGGCGCGCGGCGCACGCTAACCACTCCCGGGCGGGCGAGTCCCACGGACGCCCCCGGCCCCGGAGGGCCTGGACGCCAGACAAGATTTTTCAGACAGGGAGAATGCGACATGTTTAGACAGGGAAGAAACCCGAAGGACCAGACGACAACCGCCGACGACACGGCCGACCACACCCCGCACGGCTCGCAGCCGGCGGCCGGCTCCGCCTACGGCGGCTCCGCCGCCTCCCCGGCGGGCTCGTCGGCGGCGACGCCGACCGAGGCGTACCAGCAGCAGGTCTACACGCAGACCACCTCGCGCGCCGTCACCGAGAGCGAGTCGCTCGCGCGCGACATCAAGGAGGGGACGCTCACCGGCTTCGTCGGCAACGGCACGACGCTCACCGGCGAGGCCAGCTTCAAGGGCATGCTCCGCGTGGACGGCGGCCTCTCGGGGCGCGTCTCGTCCGCCGACGGCACGCTCATCGTCTCGACCAACGGCCGCGTGGACGCCAACGTCGAGGTCGCGGTCGCGCAAATCTACGGCACCGTCAACGGCGACATCACCGCCACCAAGCGCATCGAGATGGGGCGCGTCGCCAAGGTCACCGGCAACATCCAGACGCCCGCGCTCGTCATCGAGAACGGCGCGCTCTTCGAGGGCTCCTGCCGCATGGCGCAGGTCAAGGAGCATGCGGAGTCGGGCGCCTCGGGCGCGGACGCCTCCGCCTCGTCGTCCAACTCGGGCTCCTCCCGGTCGGGCTCCGCCGGCGCGTCGGGCTCGTCGGGCTCGTCGGGCTCGTCGGGCTCGTCGCGCTCCTCCTCCTCGTCGGCCGCCTCCGGCGCCTCGACGCCCGCCGCCGAAGGCGCCGCCGCGGCCGACGCCGCGGGCTGAGAAGTCCGAGCGCCCGCCGGGCGCTTCAGACCGCCGAGGCCCCACGCGCCATTCCCCCGGCGCGTGGGGCCTCGGCGTTTTCGCGGGCCCGCGCCAGGCGTCGGGTCGAGGCCGCGGGCGAGGCCCGGCGCGGCGGATTTTCCGCGGGGGCGGGGGATTTTAGGCGGCGCCGGAGGGCGCGACGCGCGCGGCGGGGTCGCTTGAGTTTGCGCGGGGCGGGGGCGTAGAATGACTTTGAACGCGACGACCGCCTCGGGAGCTTCCCCCGTCACGGAACCCTTAAGGCCGAATGAAGTGGTTGCAACCATCTCACAGCCGTCCGACTCCCACAGACAAAGGACTGACCGAAAGAAATGAGCGCCATCACCGAGAACCCGCCCGCCGACGCGCGGGAGAGAGACGTTGAAGAGCTAGAGACCGTGACCATCCGCTTCGCCGGCGACTCGGGCGACGGCATGCAGCTCACGGGCACGCAGTTCACCAACACCTCGGCCGTCGTCGGCAACGACATCTCGACGCTGCCCGACTTCCCGGCCGAGATACGCGCGCCGGCCGGCTCGCTCCCCGGCGTCTCGGGCTTCCAGCTCAACTTCTCCAGCCGCGACATCCGCACCCCCGGCGACCAGCCCAACGTGCTGGTGGCGATGAACCCGGCGGCGCTCAAGGTCAACCTCCCCGACCTCGAAGACGGCGGCGCGCTCCTCATCAACACCGACGAGTTCAACAAGGAGAACCTGAAGAAGGCCGCCTACGCGTCGAACCCGCTCGAAGACGACACGCTCAAGGGCTACCGCGTCCACAAGCTCCCCATCACGACGGTCAACATCCGCGCCCTCCAGGAGGCCGGCGTCAAGCTCTCGCGCAAGGAGATGGACCGCTGCAAGAACTTCTTCGCGCTCGGCATCCTCTACTGGCTCTACGACCGCCCGATGGAGCCGACGCTCGAGTGGATTCGCTCCAAGTTCAAGAAGAACGAGGAGGTCATGCGCGCCAACGAGGTGGCGCTCAAGACCGGCTACAACTTCGCCGACACGACCGAGGTCTTCACCACCCACTACAAGGTCAAGAAGGCCGTCATCGCCCCGGGCAAGTACCGCAAGATTACGGGCAACGAGGCGACCGCCATCGGCTTCATCACGGCCGCCGAGCTGGCCGGCCGCCCGCTCTTCTACGGCTCGTACCCCATCACGCCGGCCTCCGACATCCTGCACGAGCTGGCGCGCCACAAGAACTTCGGCGTCAAGACCTTCCAGGCCGAGGACGAGATAGCCGCCGTCTGCGCCGCCATCGGCGCCGCCTTCACCGGGCACGTCGGGCTGACGGGCACCAGCGGCCCCGGAGTCGCCCTGAAGCAGGAGGCCATCGGGCTGGCGGTGATGACCGAGCTGCCGCTCGTCATCATCAACGTCCAGCGCGGCGGCCCTTCGACGGGGCTGCCGACCAAGACCGAGCAGGCCGACCTCTTCCAGGCCGTCTGGGGGCGCAACGGCGAGTGCCCGGCCGTCGTCGTCGCGCCGGCCACGCCCGCCGAGTGCTTCTCGATGGCCATCGAGGCGGTCAGGCTCGCCTACCGCTACATGACGCCGGTCTTCTACCTCTCGGACGGCTACCTCGCCAACGGCGCCGAGCCGTGGCTCGTCCCCGAGATAGACCAGTTGCCGAAGATAGATGTCAGGTTCGCCACCGAGCCCGAGGGCTTCCTGCCCTACGCGCGCGACGAGGAGACGCTGGCGCGCCCCTACGCGCTGCCCGGCACGCCCGGCCTCGAACACCGCATCGGCGGCATCGAGAAGCAGCACCTGACGGGCAACGTCAACTACGACCCCGAGAACCACCACTTCATGGTGCTGATGCGCCAGGCCAAGGTTGACCGCGCCGCGCAGGACATCCCCGACGTCGAGGTCTTCGGCGAGAAGTCGGGCAAGGTGCTCGTCCTCGGCTGGGGCTCGACCTACGGCTCCATCACGTCGGCGGTCGAGAAGCTCCAGGCCGAGGGCAAGTCGGTGTCGTCGGCGCACCTGCGCCACCTCAACCCGTTCCCCTCGAACCTGGGCGAGGTGCTGCGCAGCTTCGAGCGCGTCATCATCCCCGAGATGAACCTCGGCCAGCTCTGCACGATGATCCGCGCCAAGTACCTCGTGGACGCCGTCCCCTTCTCGAAGGTCAAGGGGCGCCCCTTCCAGATACGCGAGATAGTCAGGAAGGTGGAGGAGCACCTCTAAGCGGGCGGGCGTCGGGGAATCATCCGGGAGGAATCGAAACGTATGAGCACGAACGGAAACGGCGACCACGGCGACGGCGGCCAGGAGCTGCTGAAGAGGGGCGTGAACGAGACGAGCGTGGCCGGCATCGGCGGCAACGTGTCGGGGCAGGGGCCCGCGCCCGAGAGCGAGCCGGGCTCGGTGACGGCCGGCAGCCCCGCGCCCCCGCCGGGCAAGCTCACCAAGGCCGACTTCTCCTCCGACCAGGAGGTGCGCTGGTGCCCGGGCTGCGGCGACTACGCCATCCTCAACAGCATCCAGAAGGTGATGCCCGACCTCGGCGTCCCGCGCGAGAAGATCGTCTTCGTCAGCGGCATCGGCTGCTCGTCGCGCTTCCCGTACTACATGAACACGTACGGCTTCCACTCCATCCACGGGCGCGCGCCGGCGGTGGCGACCGGCATCAAGGCGTCGAACCCCGACCTGAGCGTGTGGGTCGTGACCGGCGACGGCGACGGCCTCTCCATCGGCGGCAACCACTTCATGCACGCGCTCAGGCGCAACCTCGACCTCAACATCATCCTCTTCAACAACCGCATCTACGGGCTGACGAAGGGGCAGTACTCGCCGACCTCCGAGTTCGGCAAGAAGACGAAGTCCACGCCGATGGGCGTCATCGACTACCCCGTCACGCCGCTCTCGCTCGCCATCGCGTCCGAGGCGACCTTCGTCGCGCGCGCCATCGACATCGACGTCAAGCACCTCTCCTCGATGGTCGAGGCCGCGGCCAGGCACAAGGGCGTCAGCTTCGTCGAGGTCTACCAGAACTGCAACATCTTCAACGACGGCGCGTTCGAGCACTTCACCGAGCGCACGGTCAGGTCCGAGCGCGTGCTCTACCTGGAGCACGGCAAGCCCATGGTCTTCGGCAAGAACCGCGACCGCGGCGTCCGGATGAACGGCGCGCGCCCCGAGGTCATCCAGCTGGGCTCGGAGACGGGGCTGAACGAGAACGACTGCCTCGTCCACGACACGGGCATCGAAGACCCCTCGGTCGCCTTCATGCTCGCGCGCATGGAGCAGCCCGAGTTCCCGCAGCCCGTCGGCGTCTTCCGCGACGTGCGCCGCGCGACCTACGAAGACCTGCTCGCCGGCCAGATAGAGGAGGCCGTCTCCCGCCAGGGGCGCGGCCAGCTCCACAAACTCATCCACAGCGGCGACATGTGGGTGGTAGAATAGCCCCGCGTCGGTTCTCTTGCCGCGCGCCTTCCCGGCCCCGGGGCGCGCGGCAAAAGGCTCTCCCAACTACGGAAAGGCAGAGCGTCATGAACAGAAGGGTCTACGCCCGCCTCGCGGCGGCGGCGGCTTTTGTATTCCTCATCTCGGCCGCGCCCGCGGCCCGCGCCCAGTCAGCCCCCAGTCAGCCCTTCGGCTTCCGACAGGGCCAGTCCATGTACATCGTCGCCTTCACGCGGACGCTGATCACGGTCGGCGCCGACGCGGAGGGCAACGGCGGCTCGTACCGCGACTACTTCGACTTCCAGCTCGACGCCGAGAAGAAGGTGCGCGAGAAGGTCGAGGAGTGGCGGTTCTTCCGCGTCGCCGACAAGCCGAGCGAGGCCGACTTCGTCTTCCTCGTCAGCCTCCACGGCAGCGCCATGGAGGGGCTCGCCATCCCCTTCGACGCCTACGAGCGCCACTTCAAGGAGAAGTTCGACCTCGACGCGCTGCGCGAGGCGGCGCACGGCCGCTACATCTCCGGCCCGCTCAAGCTCCCGACCCTCGGCCGGCTCTCCGACCGCCTCGTCAAAGAGTTCCGCGCGAGCGTCGGGCCCGGCTCGGGCAGGGGCAGATAGAGGTAAAACGCAGGGCGGCGGACGCCGGCCCGCGAACCCCGGGGCGCTCGCCTTCGGGTTCGCCGGCCGGCGTCTCGCTTTTTCCGCGCGCGCTTTTGACAAAGCACGGCGCGGGCTTTAGTTTGAATTACAGCAGTCATCCACATCTTTCTCGAAGGGAAATCATCGGCAGACACATGGCGAAGTCCGGTCATAAGGGAATCAGTCGCATAGACAGTGAGCAGAAGAAGATGCACGGCTGGTACGTGCGCGTCAGGCTTAACAACGAGACGAGGGCGAAGTTCGTCACCGACCGCCAGCACGGCGGCAAGGAGGAGGCGCTTGAGGCGGCGGTGCTCGTCCGCGACGAGCTGGAGCGCGAGCTGGGCAAGCCGCGCACGGATTGGGTCGTCGTCGGGCACAACCCGCGCAACCGCGTCGGCGTCGCCGGCGTGCGGCGCGCGGTCAAGAAGTACAAGGGGAAGGACGGCAAGGTCTACGAGAACGAGGTCTACGAAGTCTCCTGGAACGCGGGGCGCGAGAAGAAAGGGCGCACCAGCGTCTCCATCCGGAAGTACGGCGAGCTGCGCGCGTTCCGCATGGCGTGCGCCATCCGCCGCGAGAAGGAGCGGCAGATGTACGGCGAGCCGGTCGCGGCCAAGTGGGCCGGCGCGCTCAGCAAGGTCTGCGCCGCCTGACACCCCTTTGCCGCGCGGGGCGGCCGCGCTCACGCCCTGACTCAAAGCCGCCGGCCGGGACGCCCGCCCCGGGCGTGCGGGTTTTGATTTGACGACGGCCGCCGGGCGCATCGGGCGCGGCCGCCACGCCGTCGGCCGCCGGCGCGTCTGCAGACCCGGGCGGCTGACGGCCTACGGGGAAGGCCGGCGCGCCCGACGGGCGCCGGCGCCGGATTCCGAGGAGCACGACCCGGCCGACGACCGAGCGCGCCGGGGCGCGCCCGCGCGCCCGCGCGGGAACCTCCCGCGGCGAGACCATGGCGGAAAAATCCGGCGACTGTTACATAGACGTCTGGCGCGACGCGGACTTCCGCGGCGAGACGCTGCGCATCTACGGCCCGGCCGAGCACCCCACGCTCGGCTTCGTCCGGGGCGACTGGGGCGACGACATCGGGAGCCTGCGCGTCGGCCCGAACGCCTTCGTCATGGCCTACCACCGCCGCGACTTTCGGGACAGGCTCGTCACCTTCGGCCCCAACGAAGAGGTCGCCGACCTGGGCGCCTTCAAGTCCGACGACGAGATAGAGTCGCTCAAGGTCATTGACTCGCTCAGGATTTTCGACCGCGTCGGCTACCGCCCCGCCGAGCCGCCCGAGGCCGGCCCCGCCGCCGCCGGCTCGCGCCACAACCCCGACAAGGGCTGACGCCGCACGGGCCGGAGGCGCCGACCCTCCCGCAAAAGGCCCGGGGGCGGCGCCGGGCGCGTGGATAATAAGCGAACTTCCGGGGCGCGTGGGCGTGACACCTTCGGTCGCGGGACTCCGGACGAAGGCCCCGCCCCGTAGCGCGGAAATCTCCGCCCCGAACCACTCGACAAAAGGACTCAGGCCGATGACAACGCGTGCAAGTCTCGCCCCGGCGCTCGTCTGCGCCGCGGCGCTCTGCGGCGCCTCCGCGTCCGCGCAGACCGCCGAGCGCGGCCGGCAGCCGCCGCGCGAAGAGGCGCCGTCGGTCGTCGCGCCCGCCGCCGCGGCCGACCCCGTGGCGAACGAGCTGGGGCTGCTGCGGAAGTCGCTGCAAACCCTCAACACGCGCCTGCGCGAGCTGGGCGACAAGTTCTTCGGCCCCGACGCCGCCGCCGCCAAACCGGGCGAGCGGCCTGACGACAGGTCGAAGCGCATCGCGCAGAGCCTCGAACTCCTGCGCGGCGCGGAGCAGCGCGCGGAGGTCATGCGCCGCCTGCTGCTTGAGCTGACCGAGAAGGAGACGGCGTACAGGACGCGCCTCGTGCAGCTCGACGAGGACTTGCGCCCCGACAGCATTGACCGCGCCGTGAGCATCGTCGGCTCGGTCGGCTCGGCGCGCACGCCCGAGCTGCGCGAAACGCGACGCCGCGTCCTCGACAACGAGCGGCGCGGCGTCGAGAGCCTGCTCAACCAGACCTCCGCGGCGCGCGCCAAGCTCGACGAGGACGTCCGGCAGGCCGACGCGCTGGTCGCGCGGCTCCGCATGCGCCTGCTGCCGCTCATCGAGAAGGAGATAGACAAAATCAACCCCGAGCAGGACTAGCCGCGCGCGCCCGCGGGGCGGCCGCGGCCGCCGAAGTCGTTCAAAAATTTCACGCCCCGTCCCGGTTTTCGTACCCGGGCGGGGCGTAAACTTTCGGCGCGCGGCCCCCGTAAAAACACCGAATGTGACACCGCGAAACCTCTGATTCAGCCCTAACAGGAGGCACGAAGCAATGAACGTCCCGAGACGTCCGCTCAACCTCGCGCTGGCCGCCGCGCTGCTGCTCTCTTACGCCGCGGCGCCGGCCGGGCGCGCCGCCGCGCAGGCCGCGGCGAAGGCGCAGGGGGCCCCCGCGGCCGCCGCGCCCGCAGATTTGGCGGCGCGCCTCGCCGCCGTCGAGAAGGCGGTCGAAGAGAGGCGCCAGCAACTGGGCATCCCCGGCCTCTCGCTCGCCATCGTCAAGGACGACAAAATCGTCTACATGAAGGGGCTCGGCTACAGGGACTTCGAGGGGCGCGCGCCCGTCACGCCCGACACGCTCTTCGCCATCGGCTCGTCGTCGAAGGCGTTCACGGCGCTGCTCGTCGCGATGGCCGCCGACGCGGGCAAGCTCTCGCTCGACGATTCGCCGAAGAAGTTCATCCCCTACTTCAAGCTGCAAGACCCGGACGCCGACGCCCGAATCACCGTGCGCGACCTGCTGTCGCACAGCTCGGGGCTCAACCGCACCGACCTCGCGTGGGTCTCGGGCGTGCTCGACCGCGAGGAGACCATCCGCGTCGCGGCGACCGCCAAGCCGACGGCGAAGCTGCGCGAGAAGTTCCAGTATCAGAACGTGATGTACGCCGCCGCCGGCGAAATCGTCGGCCGCGCCGAGGGCTCGACGTGGGAGAGGCTCGTCGCCGAACGCATCTTCGGGCCGCTCGGCATGAAGTCGTCGAACACCTCCGTCCCGGAGATGCAGAAGGCGCGCGACTACTCCTACGGCTACGTCTACGAGGAGGCGACGAAGGAGACGCGGCGCGTGCCGACCCGCGACCTGCCGGCCATCGCGCCCGCCGGCGCCATCAACTCCAGCGCGCGCGACATGGCGCAGTGGGTGCGGCTGATGCTCGGCGGCGGCGCCTTCGGCGGCCGCCGCCTCGTCTCGGAGAAGAACTTCGAAGAACTCGTCAGGCCGCAGATGAAGATTGCGGGGAGCGTCAGCTACGGGCTCGGCTGGTTCCTGCGCGACTGGAAGGGGCACAAGGTCGTCGAGCACGGCGGCAACATTGACGGCTTCAACGCGCAGGTCGCGCTGATGCCCGACCAGCGGCTCGGCTTCGTGATGCTGACGAACGTCTCGGCCTCGCCGCTCCCGGCCTCGGCCATGAACACGGTCTGGTCGAACCTCGTCGGCGACCCCGCGGCGCCCGCGCAGCCGGCCGCGGCCGCCGCGGCGGGGGCGGCGGGGGCGGCGGCGGCCGACCCGGCGTCGAAGATAGAGAACGAGGTCGGCGACTACCGCTTCGAGGCGGCCGGCTTCGACGTCTCTGTCTCGGTCAAGGACGGGAAGCTGCGGATGGCCGTGCCCGGCCAGCCGACCTACACGCTCGAACCGCAGGGCGGCCGGCGCTACAAGCTCGCCGGGGTCGAGGGCTTCTACGCCAACTTCCGCCCGTCGAAGGAGAACCCGCGGGAGACGGAGATTTACCTCGAACAGCCGCACGGCAACTACACCCTGAAGAAGGTGAAGGCGGCCGACGCGACGACCGCGGGCGCGTCGGGCGCGTCGGCCGAGTACGCGGGGCCTCTCAAGGAGGTCGTCGGGACTTACGAGCCGCAGAAGGAGGGCGGCCCGTCCGTGACGGTCGAGGTCCGCGAAGGCCGCGTGGCGCTGGTCGTCCCGGGGCAGCCGCCCTACCCGCTCGCCGAGCGCGAGAAGGACGTGCTCGGCTCGGCCGCGCTGCCCGACTCCTACAGCATCCTCGTCCGCCGCGACGAGGCGGGTCGCGTCGCCGGGCTGACGCTCAGGCAACCCGGCGCCGAGAGCGCCTTCAACCGCGCCGCCGAGTTCAAGTCGCCGCTGACGGTCGAGGAGTTGATGGCGAAGGCGATTCAGGCCGTGGGCGGCGAGGCGGCGCTGCGCAGGCACAAGACGATGCGCGTCGTGGCCGACGTCAACCTGCTGCATCAGGGCGTGAGCGGCGAGGCGGTCATCGTCGCGCGCGCGCCCGCCGCCTACGCGCAGGAGGTGCAGCTCACCGCGCTCGGCAAGAAGATAGGCTCGTTCCACGAGTTCTTCGACGGCGCGGCGGGCGGCGACGAGGGCAGCTTCATACCCTACAACCCGAAGACGGGGAGTGAGCTGGACGAGGCGCGCGTCGCCGCGGACTTCTACGCGCCGCTCAACTGGAAGACGCTCTTCCGGAAGGCCGAAATCAGGAAGATGGCGAAGGTCGGCGACGAGGACGCCTACGTCGTCGTCTTCACGCCGGAGAAGGGGAACCCCGTCACGCAGTACATCTCCGCGAAGTCGTTCCTGCTGCTCCGGCAGGACTCCTTCTCGACGAGCGACGCGATGTCCATGCCCGTCACGGAGACTTATTCGGACTACCGCGGCGTGGACGGCGTGATGATTCCGTTCACGCGCGTCTCGAACTCGCAGGCGATGGGCGACACCGTGCTCAAAATCCGCGAGGCCGCCTTCGACGTGCCCGTCCCCGACGAGGCTTTCCGGCGGAAAAGCGCGGCGAAGTGAGAATTTTCGCCTGTCTCGAACTCGTCACGCGAGCGCAACATGATTGCAACCAAAGGGGGCGCGGCCGGGGCTACGATGTACTCACCTAACGGGCGTTCCTTCTGAGAACGAGTGAAACTTTGGGGCAGGCCACGCGAGTGGCCGTAGGGGTCGGGCTTGGGGGAGTCCGACCCCGTTCTTTTTTTTAAGCGCGCGCGCCGCACAAAGAGAGGGCCGGCTCGCCCCTTGGCGGGATGAGCCGGCCCTCTCTTTTATTCGCGTGGGCGCTTTTGACCGCGCGCGCGTCTTACTTCCGCGCTTTGCCCGCCGACTTGCCCGCCGACTTCTGCCGCGCCTTGAACTCGGCCTCGCCGCCGGACTCGCCCTGCTTGACGCCCGTCGGGATGGCCCCGGCGACGGAGGGCGTGTTGTCGCGCGGAGTCTCGCCGCGCGTGCCGACGTGCTGCGAAGAGTCGTCCGCGTAGAACTTGCTGGCGGCCTTGCGTCGGCCGCGGAGGGCGGGCGTCTGGGCCTGCGCCTCGTCAATCTTGGAGGGCATGCTGCGCTCGTCGCCCATCTGCTGGCCGCGCCGCTTCTCGGGCACGCCCGCCTTCGCCTGCGTCTTCCTGCTCGTCGCCATCCTCTTCGTTCCCCCTCGTCGGCCGAAAGCCCCTAACGGCCGCGCGCGCGCACGGGCTCGGGCTCGGTCGGCTGCTGCTGACGTTGCTGCTGCGCGGCGCGCGCCTCCTCGGCCTGCGGGTCGGCGGGCGGCGGCGGCTGCGCGACGATTGTTTCGAGCGTCTGCTCCAGCGCCTCGCCGATGCGCGAGACGTAGACGATCTCAAGCTCCTTGCGCACGTCCTCCGGTATCTCCTCGGCGTCGGGCTCGTTGCGCGCCGGCAGGACGACGCGGCGCAGCCCCGCGCGGTGCGCCGCCAGCACCTTCTCCTTGATGCCGCCGACGGGGAAGACCAGGCCGGAGAGCGTGATTTCGCCCGTCATCGCCGTGTCGTTGCGCACGCGGCGGCCCGTCATCAGCGAGGCGAAGCTGGACGTGATGGCGACGCCGGCCGAAGGGCCGTCCTTCGGGATGGCGCCGGCGGGGACGTGGACGTGGACGCCGTAGTTCTTGAACATCTGCGGGTCGAGCCCGAACTCGGCGGCGTGCGACCAGAGGTACGAGCGCGCGGCGCGCGCCGACTCCTGCATCACCTCGCCGAGCTGCCCCGTCAGTTGCAGGCCGGAGCTTCCGGGCAGCAGCGTCGCCTCGATGAAGAGGAGCTGGCCGCCCGTCTCCGTCCAGGCCATCCCCGTCGCCACGCCGGTCGGCAGCTCCTTGCGCGCCTCCTCCGGGTAGAAGCGCGGCGCGCCTAGAAGTTCCTTGACGTCGCCGGCGTCCACGCGGACGCGCTCCGCCTCGCCCTGCGCGATGCGCAGCGCCGCCTTGCGCGCGACGCGGCCCACGGTGCGCTCCAACTGGCGCACGCCCGCCTCGCGCGTGTAGCGCGCCGCGACGAGCGCCAGCGCCGCGTCCGTGATTTCGAGCTGCCCCTCCGCCAGTCCGTTCTCGCGCGACTGGCGCGGGATGAGGTACTGCCGCGCGATGTGCATCTTCTCCTGGTCGCTGTAGCCGGCGAGCCCGACTATCTCCATGCGGTCGCGCAAGGGGCTCGGAATCGGCGCGAGCTGGTTGGCCGTCGCGATGAAGAAGACCTTCGACAGGTCGAACGGCAGGTCGAGGTAGTGGTCGCGGAACGTGTGATTCTGCTGCGGGTCCAGGATTTCGAGCAGCGCCGAGGCCGGGTCGCCGCGGAAGTCCGCGCCGAGCTTGTCAATCTCGTCGAGCATCATCACGGGGTTGTTGACGCCCGAACGCCTGAGCGCCTGGATGATGCGGCCGGGCATCGCGCCGATGTAGGTGCGGCGGTGGCCGCGCAGCTCGGCCTCGTCGCGCACGCCGCCCAGGGAGAGCCGCTCGAACTGGCGGCCGAGCGCGCGCGCGATGGACATGCCCAGGGAGGTCTTGCCGACGCCCGGCGGGCCGACGAAGCAGAGGATGGGGCTCTTCGAGTCGCGGCGCAGCTTGACGACCGCGAGGAATTCGAGGATGCGCTCCTTGATGTCTTCGAGCCCGTAGTGGTCTTCGTCGAGGATGCGCCGCGCCTCGTTGAGGTCGAGCTTGTCCTCGGAAGACTTGTTCCACGGCAGCTCGATGATGAACTCCAGCCACGTGCGGATGACGTGGTAGTCGGGCGCGGCCTGCGGCAGGCGCTCCAGCCGGCGCAGCTCGCGGTCGGCCTCCTTGCGCACCTCCTCGGGGATGTCGGCGGCGCCGAGCCGCTCGCGCAGCATCTCGGCCTCGGCGCGCTCGCCGCCCTCCTCGTCCTCGCCCAGCTCCTTCTGGATGGCCTTCATCTGCTGGCGCAGGAAGTAGTCGCGCTGCGCCTTCGTCATCTCGCCCTGCGCCTCGGCCGCGATCTTCGTGCGCAGCTCCATGATCTCTATCTCGTGCGCGAGCCGGCCGTAGGCGATTTGCAGGAGGTCGTCCACCGTCTCGGCTTCGAGCATCTGCTGCTCCTGCTCGGTGCCGAGGTTGAGGATGGAGCCGAGGAAGTAGGAGAGCTGCACGGGGTCCGTGGCCGAGAGCACCGCCGTGCGCACCTCGGGCGGAATCTCGGGCAGCATGGCGAGCGCGCGCTGGACGAGCGCCTGCACGTTGCGCGTCAGCGCCTCGACGACGCCGGAGTCGCGCACGGCGGGCGCGGGCAGGATGCGGACGCGCGCGCGCAGGTGCGGGTCGGTCTGCGTCCACTTGACGACGCGGATGCGCTCCGTGCCGTGGACGATGAGCTGGAGCCCTTCGGGGACGCGCATCATGCGCTTGACCATGACGAGCGTGCCGGCCTCGTAGAGGTCGGCGGGCGGGGTCGCCTCCGATTCGGAGGCGCGCCCCTCGCGGACGGTGACGCAGGCGAGCAGCTTCTCCTCGGTCGAGAGCGACGCCTCGACGGCGGCGACCGAGCGCGGGCGCCCCGCGGCGAGCGGGATGACCGTGCCGGGGAACATCGTCGTCTGCTGCAAGGGCAGCACGGCTATCTCGAAGACCTGCGAGGCCGCGCCCTCCTGCGCCTCGCCGCCGCCGCCGGGCGCGACGTACGCGCCGCCCGTGCCCTGCTCCTTCGACTCGTTGAGCGCGGCCTGCGGCGTCGTCTCGGGCTCGGCGGCGTCCCGCGCCTCCTCCTGCTGCTGCTGCGGCCGCTGCTGCAGCGGGGCGGCGTCGGCGCCGGCCGCGCTCCCCGGCGTTGATTGCCGCTGCTGCTCCTCCTTCTGCGCGTCTCTCGGGGTCTTCTCGGCCATAGGGGTGATTGTCCTCTTCAAGTATGAAAGCAAGGCTTCGGGGGTTTAACTTTTCAGTCGCACTCCTCCGGGCTTTGCAGGTGGAGAATCAGCAGCCCGTCCTTGTAGCGCCGCTCGACGAGCGCGCCCTCGACGGGGCAGGGGAAGCGGATGGTCTTCTCGAAGCGGCTGTAGGTGATTTCGAGCTGGTGGTAGGAGACCGACTCGGACACCGCCTCGTCGCGCCGGCTCCCGGTGACGCGCAGCGTGTCGCCCGAGATTTCCACCTGTAGCTCGTCGGGCGCGACGCCCGCCAGCTCCAGCTTCACGACCCACCCGCCGCGCGCCTTGTAGACGTCGGCCGCCGGGTACCAGAAATTCTCCGAGCAGCGCAGCCCGCTCGTCTTCGGCATCATCCGCAGGTAACGCTCGATTGATTTAGCCATTTTTAAGTGCTGTGGGCCGAGTGCTGAGCGCCGAGCGCCGAAGACCGGGTTCAAGTCTCAGTCCCCGGCGCCCGGCACTTTTTTCACGCAAAGATTCTGTTCCAGAACGAGGCGCCGCTGGAAATCTCTTCGAGGGCTTCGCCGAGTTCGCGGTCGGCCTCGGTTTCGAGCGCGATGTCGGCCATCGAGATGATGCCGCGCAGGCTCCCCTCGCGGTCCACGACGGGGAGGCGGCGCACCTGCCGGTCGCCCATCTTGCGGATGGCCTCGATGACGCGGTCGTTGGGGCGGACGGTGTGCAGCTCGGTCGTCATCACGCTCTCGGCCGTCACCTGCCGCGCGTCCCGCCCCTCGGCGAGGGCGCGGATGACGATGTCGCGGTCGGTGATGAGCCCGACGAGCCGCCCGTTCGAGCTGGTGCGCGCGGGCACGCGCTGGACTTCGGTCACCGAGTCGGAGTTCGTCTCGCCCTGCTCGACGACGGGGATGACGCCCGTGTCCTCGTCGCGCATCATGCGCGCGACCTCTTCGAGCGTGGTGGAGCGCGCGGCCACCGTCACGTCGCGCGTCATGATGTCGCGGCAGCGCAGGTGCGAGCGCGAGGCGCCGCGGCGGCGGCCGCCCCCGTACTCCGCGCCGCGCTGCTGCTGCTGCGGCGGCGGGGCGGGCGGGAGCCGCCGGCGGTGCTCAAGCTCCTCGCGGAAGTCGCGCCCGTCGGCGCGGCCGCCGGCGTAGTAGTCGTCGCGGTAGAAGTCGCCGCGGCCGTACGCGCGCTCGTCGTAGTCGCCGCGCACGCCGAAGGGGCGCCCCCCGCGCGGCGTGTCGCGCTCGTCGTACTCGTAGCGGGCGCGGGGCGGGCGGAACTCCGGCCCCTCGTCCCTGCGGCGCGGGCGCGGCTCGCCCGCGTAAAAGTCGTCGTCCCAGTCCCCGCGGTGTCTGGACATTGCGGCCTCCCCCTTCAAGACCCCCGACGGCGGCGCGGCGGCGGCGCACACCGAGGGCGCGCTCGTCCGGCTCACGTCAGCTTTTCGTCGAGGGGAACTTGAGGCCGATTATACTCACTTCGTTCGAGATTGCCAGCGCGAGCAGGGACGAAGGGCGGAGGCGGAAGGGCGGAGGCGGGACGGCCGGGAATCAGGACGAAGGCCGAGGGGTGGAGGATAAGGACGGAGACGGAAGGACGAAGGCGGAAGGACGAAGGCGGAAGGGCGGAGGGGTAGGACGCAGGCGGAGGGGCGCGGGATGAAGAGAGGGCCGATAGCCGTCTCTTCATCCCGCGCCCCTCCGCCTGCGTCGCCCGGCTTATTGCTGTTCGACCTCGGCGACTATCTGCACCTGGGCGCGAATTTCGAGCGAGCCGGATTCGATGGGCGTGGACGTGGCCTGGGCGGCGCCCGCGACGCGGCCGTACTCGGCCGCGTAGACGGGGACGGGCGGCCGAACCGAGCCGGACTCCTGCACCTCCACGATGCGGACGACGCGGCCGCCGAGCGTCTGCGCGATGACGCGCGCCTTGGCCGACGCCTCGCGCGTCGCGTCGGCGAGCGCCTGCTGGCGCGCCTGCTCGTCGCGGCGGAGCGTGAAGGCGAGCCCGTCCACGCTGTTCGCGCCCGCGCGCGAGGCCGCGTCAATGACCGCGCCGACGCGCCCCAACTCGCCCGTCGTCAACGTGACGCCGTTGCGGGCGACGTAGCTCGTGATGGTCGGCGGCGCGCCCTCCTTGTAGGCGTACTGCGGCTGTAGGCTGTAGCCGCTCGTCTTGACCTCCGCGCCCGCGCCGGCGGCCGCGCGGACGGCGCGCACCACGGCCTCCGTGCGCGAGGCGTTCTCGGCCTGCGCCTCGGACGCGCTGGCGTTCTGCGTGACGACGGCCAGCGTCAGGACGGCCGTGTCGGGCTGCGCCTGCACGACCGCGTCGCCCGTGACGATGACGCGCGTCGTCGCGCGCGCGCCCGGC
>DASVUF010000306.1:0-13757 GCA_036387195.1 Pyrinomonadaceae bacterium
CCGCCCCCCGGCCGCGGGCCGCGACGAGTCGGGGGCCGAAACCCCGCCCTCGTCGCGGCCCGCGGCCTTTCGCGGCCCGGCGGCCGGCGGCCGTCAGGACTGCGGCTTGAAGTAGAGCACCATGCCCGCGCCGGCGGCGGCGAGGACGAAGCCGAGGTAGAGCAGCGGGTTGGGCGACTGCTTCGGCGGGTGGAGCACCATCGAGAAGAGGACGTTGACGAGCGGCGCGCCGGCGAAGACGAGCGGCATGACGTAGGTGGGCAGGCCGCCGGCGCGGAACGCGTAGATGATGCAGACCGCGCCGACGGCCCCGAGCGCGCCGCCGGCCGTCGCCGCCAGCGCGCCCTTCGTCGTAAAGCCCGCGCCCACGCCCCCCTGCGACGACAGCCCCAGCACGGGCACGATGACCCCGATGAGAAAGTAGGCCGCGCCCACGCACAGCAGCGCCCGCAGGGGGCTGCCCAACTGCACCTGCCCCTGGTGGAGCACCGGCCCGTAGAGCCCCCACGCGAGCGCCGCGCCGAGGGCGAAGATTATCCAGAGCATTTTCTGATGACCTCGCGAATCGTCGGCCGCGGCGGGCGGGCGTTGACGGGATAAGAGCCCTTACCCGGCCCGCCAACGCGCGCGCCCCGCGGCCGCGGCTTTTAGAACGTCAGTCGGACGCCGAGCTGCACCTGGCGCGACGAGGTGGTCGTCGAGCGGATGCGGCCGAAGGTCGAGAGCGGCTGCTCGTTGTCGGCCGCGCCGGTGAAGACGATGAGGGAGGGCGGCGCGAAGTTGGCCCGGTTGAAGAGGTTGAAGGCTTCGAGCCGCAACTGGACGGCGCCCTCGTCGCCGAGCAGGCCCCAGCGCGTGTTCTTGACCAGCGAGAGGTCGAAGGCGCGCAGGTTCGGCCCGATGAGCGCGCCGCGCCCGACGTTGCCGAGCGTGCCGGCCGCGGGCAGCCGGAAGGCCGCCGGGTCGAAGTAGCGGTCGGGGTCGCCGACGACGGCGCTCTCGGCGTCGAAGCCGGGCGCGAAGTCAGGCCGGTCGAAGCCGATGCCCGGGGCCAGCGACGGCGACCACTGCGACCGCGAGCGGTTGCGCGCGACGAAGACCGTCAGGGGGTTGCCGCTGCGCGCCTGCCCGATGCCGGACACCTGCCACCCCCTCGTCAAAAGCCCCGCCAGCCCCGTGCGCCCCTCGCCGAACGGGAACTGGTAGGTGAAGTTGAGGACGAGGTTGTGCTTGGCGTGGTAGTCCGAGAGCCCCTTGTTGTAGTCGAGGCCGGGGAACTCGGGGAAGGCGGTGGTCGTCCCGTTGGTCGCGTCGGAGAAGAAGGTCGAAGCCTGCGTCGTGTCTATGTTGCGCGAGAAGGTGTAGGAGAGCTGCGCCGCCAGCCCGCGCGAGAAGCGCTTGCGCGCCTCGAAGATCATCGCGTTGTACCACGAGTCGCCGTCCGAGGACTTCAGCTCGATGGTCGTGAACGCGGTGTTGGGGCGCTGCTGGCCGGCGGGCCAGAAGGGCGTGCCGTCGGCGCGGATGACGGGCGCCGGGATGTTGACGTCGTTGCTGCGCAGCAGGTGGACGCCGCGCGAGCCCGCGTAGCCGACCGTGACGACCGTGTCGAACCCCAGCTCGCGCTGGAGGTTCAGGTTCCAGACCTGCACGTACGGGTTCCGGAGGTCGTACTGCACGGGGCGGATCGAGAGCGAGCCGGCGAAGGCGGGGACGGGGAAGCTCGGGTTGTTGATGACGGGGCGCGGCGTGGCCGGCGGGTTCGTCACCGTCACGATGAGGTTCTGCTGGTTGTTCGTGTTGAAGTAGACGCCGTAGCCGCCCCGCAGGGAAGTCCGCCCGTCGCCGCGCACGTCCCACGCGAAGCCCACGCGCGGCGCGAGGTTCTTCAGCGTCGGGTTCTGGTAGAGCGGCCCCGGCGTCGGCGTGCGGTCGGCGAGCGACGGGAGCGACACGTCGCGCCCGCCGAGGTCAACCGGCATCGTCGCCGCCTCGTAGCGCAGCCCGGCGCTCAGGGAGAGCCGCGGGTGGACGCGCCACGTGTCCTGCGCGTAGAGGCCGAAGAGCGTGAAGCGCCAGTAGCGGTCGAACTGCGCCTCGGGGGTGAGTCCGATGAACCGCTGCGGGCGGTTCTGCAAAAAGTCGCCGACCGAGGCGAACGTGTAGATGCCGTTGCTGAAGGTCGGGTTGACCATGTTGTCCTGGTAGCGCTCGACGAGCACGCCCGCCTTGACGAGGTGGCGGCCGCGGCTGTGCACGAGGTTGTACTCGCCGCCGAAGAGGTTCTGGACGAGGCGCAGGTTCCCCGAAGACTGCGGGCCGAAGCGCGGGACGCCGCCGATGTCTATGTCGCCCGTGATGCCGCGGCCGGGGACGAACTCGGGGAGCGGGCTCGCGAGGTTGGCCTCGACGTTCTGGCCGACGCGCGTGCGGCTGAAGTTGAAGCGGAACGTGTTCAGGGTCGAGGCCGAGAGCGTCTGCCGGTACTCGCCCGTGAAGAACTGGTTGCGCGAGAAGAAGGTGCGCGGGAACTGCGGGAAGTCGGTCGGCAGAAGCTGGTCGGCGTCGTCGAACGTGTAGCGCCCGAAGAACTGGTCGCGGTCGGAGCGGTTGTAGTCAACGCGGCCCTGCATGAAGTGCTGGCGTATCCGCTGGTCGAAGCCGAAGGCGTAGGCGGCGAGGTTGCCGACGACGCGCCCCGCGCCGAGGTTCGGCAGCGGGAAGGCGTCGAGGAACGGGCGGACCACGGGGCTGACGCCGACGGTCGTGCGGACGATGTTCGCCTCGGGGCACGGCTGGCCGGCGGCCGGCGTGACGTTGCAGCGCGTGACGACGCCGGCGCGCGCGTCGAGGTCGGGCGTCACCGTGCGGACGGTGCGCCCGAGGTTCTCGCGCAGCGACTCGTAGCCGGCGAAGAAGAAGAGTTTGTCCTTCCGCACGGGGCCGCCCAGCGAGCCGCCGAACTGGTTGCGGCGGAACTCGGGCTTGCGCTCGGGGTCGAAGAAGTTGCGCGCGTCGAGGTTGTCGTTGCGGTGGAACTCGTAGAGCGAGCCGTGGAAGGCGTTCGAGCCCGACTTCGAGACGGCGTTGACCTGCCCGCCGAAGTTGCGCCCGTACTCGGCGCTGTAGGCGTTCGTCTCGACGCGGAACTCGCGGATGGTCTCCAGCCCGAGCGAGGTGCCGGCGGCGCTGCCCGCGGGGCCGTTGGTGAAGTCGTTCTGCGGCGTGCCGTCGAGCAGGTAGACGTTCGAGCGCGGATCCTGCCCGTTGATGCTGGCGCCGACGCCGTGGGCGACGACCGACCCGGTGTCGCGGTGCGGGTAGGCGATGACGCCCGGCTGGAGCAGCGCCAGGTCGGTGTAGTTGCGGCCGTTGAGCGGCAGCTCCTTGATGGCGCGCTCGCCGACGAGGAAGCTCAGCTCGGGCGTGCTCGTGTTGACGAGCGCCGCCTCGCCCGTGACGCTGACCTGCTCTTCGAGCCCCGCGACCTCCATCACGATGTCGAGCGTCGCCGCCTCGTTGACCGTCAGGCCGATGCGCCCGAAGACGTAGTGCTTGAAGCCCGACCTGTCGGCGCGCACCTCGTAGTCGCCGACGGGCAGGCCGGCGAACGTGTAGCGCCCCTCGGCGTCGGAGACGGCGGTGCTCGACCGCCCCGTCTCCAGGCTCCTGGCGGTCACGCTCGCGCCGGCGACGGCCGCGCCGTTGGCGTCGCGGACGTCGCCGGCCAGCGTGCTCGTCGTCTGCGCGCGCGCCGCGCCGGCGAAGAGCAGGGCGAGCGCGAGGCAGGCGAGCCCCGCGCGCAAGGGGCGAAGAAGGGAAACGTTTTGCAGCATGTGGACGTATAACTCCGGTTCGATGGCCACGGTCTGGGGCGACCCTTTATACTCCGCATTCTAGCAGGCGGTTTCAGATTTTGAGGGAAATCCTTCCCGCCCGCCGCGAAATCGAAGGGGGCGCGCCGTTCGCGCCCCTTTTTCGCCGCGAAAAGGCAGGCCCCGCCGGCGGCCGAAACAGGCCGCGCGCCCCGCTCCGAGCGGGGCGCGCGCCGCTCTAAAGAACCCGAGGAGAATCCGCCTTGAAGTCAAAGCTCCAAGCCCTCGTACTTTTGTCCATCTCGCTGTGCGCCGCCTTCGCCCACGCGCCCGGCGCGCGCGCGCAGACGCACCGCGCCTCGGTGCGCGGCACGGTCTACGACCCGAACCGCGCGGTCGTCCCCGGCGCCACCGTCCGCCTCGTCAACCGCGAGACGGGCGAGCGGCGCGTGACGCAGAGCGGCGGCGAGGGGCAGTACGCGCTCTCGTCGCTGCGCCCCGGCGTCTACACGCTGGAGGTGGAGGCGGGCTCGTTCGCCAGGTACTCCGCGGGCGTCGAGCTGCTGGTCAGCCAGGAGCGGCGGTTCGACGTGGCGCTGGAGGTGGGCGGGGCCGCGGACGTCGTGACCGTAGACGCGACGCGCGACGCGCCGCTCAGGCGCGACTCGGCCGCGCTCGGCGCGGTCATCGAGAACCGGCAGGTCGAGGGGCTGCCGCTCGACGGGCGCAACTTCTACGAGCTGGCGCTGCTCGTGCCCGGCGCGACGCCGCCGGCGCAGGGGTCGGCCGGGTCCGTCCGCGGCGACTTCGCCTTCTCGGTCAACGGCGCGCGCGAGGACTCGAACAACTTCCTGCTCGACGGCGTCTACAACGTCGACCCCAAGCTGAACACCTTCGGCGTCCGCCCGCCCGTGGACGCCATCCGCGAGTTCGAGACGCTGACCTCGACCTACGACGCCTCGTTCGGCCGCTCGGGCGGCGCGCAGGTCAACGTCGTGCTCAAGTCGGGGACGAACGAGTTCCACGGCTCGCTCTACGAGTTCCACCGCAACGGCGCGCTCGACGCGCGCAACTTCTTCGCGCCGGCGGGCGAGGCGGCGCCGAAGTACATCCGCAACCAGTTCGGCTTCGCCGCGGGCGGGCCGCTCCGGCGCGACCGCGCCTTCTTCTTCGCCGACTACGAGGGCACGCGCTCGCGCGAAGGCGTCACGCGCGTCGCCAACGTCCCGACGCTGGCCGAGCGCGCGGGCGACTTCTCGCAGTCGTTCGACATCTTCGGCCGGCCCGTCTTCGTCCGCGACCCGTTCCGCGTGGACCCCGTGACGTTCCAGCCGCTCCCCTGCGACGCGCAGAGCCAGGCGGGCTGCTTCCCCGGCAACGTCATCCCGCTCGGGCGCCAGAGCGCCGTCGGGCGCGCCATCGCCGCGCTCTACCCGGCGCCGAACCGCGCGACGCCCTTCGCCAACTTCGTCTCGTCGCCCACGCAGCGCGACCGCAACGACCACTTCGACGTCCGCGTGGACCACGTCTTGAGTTCGACCTCGACGCTCGCCTTCCGCTACAGCTTCGGCGACCGCGCGCTCTACGAGCCGTTCGGGGGGCCGACGTTCGCGGCCGTGCCCGGCTACGGCAACGACGTGGCGCGGCGCGGGCAGAACGCGATGGCCGGGTGGACGCGGGTCTTCGGCCCGGCCTTCGTCAACGACGCGCGCGTCGCCTTCAACCGCGTCGCGTCGAGCGTGCTTCAGGAGAACCGCGCCGCCTCGGTCAACCGCCGGGTGGGGCTGCCCGACTTCTCGCCGAACCCGCGCGACGCCGGCCTGAGCTTCATCACCGTGACGGGATTTTCGCCGCTCGGCGAGGAGTTCAACAACCCGCAGAACAGCGTGACGAACACGTTCCAGTTGCTCGACACGGCGACCTACACGCGCGGTTCGCACCTCTTCAAGTTCGGCGCGGACGTGCGCGCCGTCCAGCAGAACGCCTTCCGCGACGTGCAGTCGCGCGGGCTGCTACAGTTCACGCCCTTCGCCTACACGGGCAACTCGCTCGGCGACCTGCTGCTCGGCTTCCCGACGGTGACGGGCGGCGCGCGCGTGGACAACGCGCAGCACCTGCGCGGCGAGAGCTACCACTTCTTCGTCAACGACCAGGTGCGCGTGACGCCGCGCCTGACGCTCTCGGCCGGGCTGCGCTACGAGTACAACTCGCCGCCGGTGGACGCCGAAGACCGCGCCAACGTCTACGACCCGGCGACGCGCTCGCTCGTCGGGGTGGGGACGGCGGGCGTCCCGCGCGCGGGCTTCCGCCCCGACCGGAACAACTTCGCGCCGCGCGTCGGGCTGGCGTGGGCGCCGGGCGACTCGGGCGAGACGGCGCTGCGCGCCGGCTACGGCGTCTACTACGACCAGTCGCCGCTCGCGCCGGGCGAGGCGCTCTACTTCAACCGGCCTTACTTCGACTTCAACCTCTTCTTCCCCGTGCCGCAGTTGGGGGTGGCGCCGACGCTCGACGACCCGTTCCCGTCGAACTTCCCGTTCCCGCTGCCCGACTCGGCGCTCGCCATCCAGCGCGACCTGCGGACGCCCTACATGCAGCACTGGAACGTTAACCTGCAGCGGCAGCTCGGCCGCAGCCGCGTGCTCGAAGTCGCCTACGTCGGGTCGAAGGGGACGAAGCTGCTCTCGGCGCGCGACATCAACCAGCCGCAGCCGGGCGTGCTGCCGCCGAACCTGCCCTTCGTCCCGCGCCCGGTCGCGCAGTTCGACGACATCAACCTCATCGAGTCGCGCGCCTCCTCGACCTACCACAGCATGCAGGCGCGCTTCCAGCAGCGGCTCTCGCGCGGGCTCGCCGTGCTCGGCTCCTACACGTGGTCGAAGTCCATTGACGACGCGTCGAACTTCTTCACCTCGGCGGGCGACCCGAACTTCCCGCAGAACTCCTACGACCTGCGGGCCGAGCGCGGGCGCTCGAACTTCGACGTGCGCCACCGCCTGTCGGTCAGCTACTCCTACGACCTGCCGTTCGGGCGCGGGCGCGCGCTCTTCGCCGACCGCGGGCTGCTGACGACCGTCCTGACGGGCTGGCAGACCTACGGCGTCGTCACCGCGCAGACGGGGCAGCCGTTCACCGTGGCGCTCATTCAGGAGTTCGACAACAGCGGCACGGGGCGCTCGTCGCTCGGCTTCGGCGCGAACGACCGGCCGAACCTCGTCGGCGACCCGAACGCCGGCGCGCGCACGCCCGAGCAGTGGTTCAACACGTCGGCCTTCGCGTTCCCCGCGCCGGGGACGTTCGGCAACGCCGGCCGCAACATCCTGGAAGGCCCGGGCTACCAGAACGTCAACGCGTCGCTGTTGAAGAACACCGCGCTCGGCGAGCGCGTGAGCCTGCAACTGCGCGCAGAGGTCTTCAACCTCTTCAACCACCCGAACCTGAGCCTGCCCGACAACTTCCTGGGCTCGCCCACGTTCGGGCGCGTCACCTCGGCGCGCGACCCGCGCCACGTGCAGTTCGGCGCGAAGCTGCTCTTTTAGTCTTAAGGGTTCGAGGTGAGTTACGAGATGAGACTGACACAGCGCCTGCGACGCGCGCCGCTCCTGACGGCGTCCGTCCTCGCCTTCGCCCTCGCGGCCTGCGCCGCGCGCGCGACCGACCAGCCGCCGGCTCAGGCGGGCGCGACCGCCGCCGCCCCGGCGTCCGACCCGGGCGCGGCCGCGCCGGCCGCGGCCCAACCCGCGCCCGACGCCGCGGCCCCCGCGCCCGACGCCGCGCAGGGCGCGGGAGGCGCGACGGCGGCGGCGCCATCCGGCGCGGTCGAGAAGGGGGGCGCGCCCGCCGCGCCCGCCGTCGCGTCGGCCGAGTGGCCGCAGTGGCGCGGGCCGAACCGCGACGGGCTGGCGGCCGGCGTCGCGCCGCCGGCCGCGTGGCCGAAGGAGCTGAAGCCGCGCTGGAAGGTGACGGTCGGCATCGGGCACGCGTCGCCGGTCGTCAGCCGCGGCGTCGTCTACCAGCACGCGCGGCAGGGCGAGGAGGAGGTGTTGCTCGCGCTCGACGCCGCGACGGGCAGGGAGCTTTGGCGCGCGGGCGCCGTCGCCGCGCCTTACGAGGTCAACTCGGCGGCGCGCGACCACGGCAAGGGGCCGAAGTCCACGCCGGCCGTCTCGGGCGGGCGCGTCTTCACGCTCGGCATCGCCGGCCTGCTCTCGGCGCACGACGCGCGCACGGGGCGGCTCCTGTGGCGCAAGGACTTCTCCAGGCAGTTCCCCGTGACCTCGCCGCTCTACGGGACGGCGATGTCGCCGCTCGTCGTGGGCGACGCGGTCGTCGCGCACGTCGGCGGGCACGACAAGGGCGCCCTGACGGCCTTCGACGCCGCGACGGGCGCGGTCAGGTGGACTTACGACGCCGACGGCCCCGCGTACTCTTCGCCCGTCGTGCTGACGGCCGGCGGCGAGCGCCAGCTCGTCACCTTCACGCAGAAGGAGCTGGTCGCCGTCTCGGCCGCGACGGGCGCGCCGCTGTGGAGGCTCCCCGCGAAGACGGGTTACGACACGAACTGCAACACGCCCGTCGTCTACAAGGACATGGTGGTCGTCTCGCTCGAAGGTCAGGGGCTCGTCGCCCTGCGGCCGGCGCGCGAGGGCGGCCGCTGGGCGGCGCGCGAGGTCTGGCGCAACGGCGAGAACGAGCTTTACATGAACACGCCCGTCCTGGCGGGCTCGACGCTCTACGGGCTCTCGGCGCGCAGGAAGGGGCAGTTCTTCGCGCTGGACGCGGCGACGGGCAAGACGCTCTGGCAGGGGCCGGGGCGGATGGGCGAGAACGCCTCGCTCGTCAACCTCGGGGGGACGCTGCTGGCGCTGACGAACGACGCGGTGCTCTACGTCCTGCCGGCGGGCGCGCCCTCGTTCGCCCCTTCGGCGCAGTACACCGTCGCCACCTCTCAGACGTGGGCGCACCCGGTCTTCCTCGGCGACCAGGTGCTCGTCAAGGACGAGACGACGCTCGCGTCGCTGTCGCTCAAATAGACGCGCGCGGGCGCGGCGGCGGGAAAGTTAAACGTCACAGACACGGGGACGCGGCCTGAAGTCAATGAGGCTTCAGGCCGCGTCCCCGTGTCTGTGACGGCCGCGCCCTTCGCCGCCCGGCCCGCGTCAGTCCGTCAGCTTGTAGCAGGCCATCTCCGTGGCGTTGCGCACGAGGAGGCGGCCGCCGGCGATGGCGGGGCAGTTCCAAGTGCGGCCTTGCAGGGCGGGGAAGCGCGCAAGCTCCGTGTGGCCGGCGGGCGTGGCGCGCACGAGCGCGACCTCGCCCTCCTCGGTCGTGACGATGAGGTGGCCGCTGGCCAGGACGACCTGACCGTAGCCGTAGCCGCGCGCCTTCCACTTCTGCTCGCCGGTCGCCACGTCCACGCACGTCAGCATCCCCTCGTCCAGCCCGTAGACGTGCCCGTCCTGAAAGACCGAGCTGTTGAACTTGTTCTTCATCGAGGCGCGCTCCCAGACCGGCGCGGCCGCGAGCCGCCCGCCCGCGCCCGACACCTCGACGAGCGCCGCGCCCTTGCCGTAGCCGGCCGAGACGAAGAAGCGGTTGGGGCCGACGACGATGGGCTGCGCCACGTTGACGCCGATGGAGTTCGCCCAGGGGAAGTCCCACAAGACGGCCCCGTCCTCGGGCGCGAGCCCCGCGACGCGGCGCGCCGTCACGGCGAGTATCTGGCGGCGCCCCGCCAGCGTGACGAGCATCGGCGACGTGTACGAGGCCGCGTCGCCGAGCGCGCCCCACGCCGGCGCGCCCGTCCGCGCGTTGTAGGCGACGACCGACTTGCCGCCCCCTCCGCCCGGAATCACCACCACCTTGTCGTCCACCACGAGCGGCGAGGCGGCCATCCCCCAGGGGATGTTCGACGCGCCCGCGTCCTTCAGGATGTTCTTCGACCAGACGAGCCGGCCCGTACGCGCGTCGAGGCAGCGCAACTCGCCGAGCGCGCCGAGCGCGTAGAGCCTTCCTTCGTGCCACGTCGGCGTCGCGCGCGGGCCGTCGCCCGTCGAGTCCGTGTAGAGCGCGTCCCAGCCGTGCGTCCAAATCTCGCGCCCCGTCTCGACGTTGTAGGCGGCGACGACCTCCTGCCCGCGCCGCTGCTCGATGGTGTAGGCCACGCCGTCCGCCACCGAGAACGAGGCGTAGCCGCCGCCCGAGGGCTGCCTCCAGAGCTGTTGCAGCCCGCCCTGCCAGTTCGTCCGAATCGGCTGCTCGTCGTAGCGGCCGTCGCGCGCCGGGCCGCGGAAGTTCGTCCAGTAGTTCCTGCGCGCGGGCGCGGGGGCGGCGGCCGGCGCGGGCTGTCCCGGCGCGGGCGCGGCTGGCTGCGCGGCCGGGTCTGCGCCGGCGCCGGCGGCGGGCTGGGTTCCGGGGGCGGCGGGCTGCGCGGCCGGGTCGCCCGCGGCCGCGCCGGCCTGCGGGTCTGACGCGGCGGGCGCGTCCGCGCCGGCGGGGGCCGCCTGCCCCTGCTGCGCCGCGCGGTGGCGTTCGAGCGCGGCGTAGTGCGCGTCGGCGCCCGGGTCGGCCGCGCGCGGCGGGCCGAAGAGCAGGTAGGCGTAAAGGCCGCCGAGCAGCACGACGAGCAGCGCGCCCAGCACCTTGAACTCGTGCCCGCGCCGCGTGAGCAGCAGCAGGAGCCCGACCGGCGGCGCGATTACGCACGCCGCCAGCACGACCGGCCAGGTGTGGTACCAGGGCGCGCGTCTCTCAATCTCTTCGTTCATGGCTTCGGCTCCTTACCGCCGTGTGTGGCGGCCGCGTAGAACGGACAGGCCGGAACCGCCGGCGTCGGCGGCGGGCGGGGCGTCGGACGACGGCTTAATGATTGATGAGAGTCGCGCCGCCGTCAATCGTCCGGCGCGCTCCACGCCCGCCCGCCGCCGCCGGCGGACGGAAAAAGGGAGGGCGCGCGCGGCCGGCGTCGCCCTCCCCTTTAGACGGCGCGCGCGCCGTCACCTGTCCCTTCGAACCCGCGGGCGCGGGCGGCGCGCCGCTCAGTCGCCGGCCTTCTTCGAAGGCTGCTCGATGGCGTAGAGGTGCTTCTCGCCGCGGATGAAAATCTTGCCGTCGGCGACCGCGGGCGAGGCGTAGACCGGCTCGCCGACCGAGTTCGTCCGCAGCACCTCGTGCTTCGGGCCGGCCTTGACGATGAAGGTGTCGCCGTCCTCGCTCGTCAGCAGAATCTTGCCGTCGAAGGCGACGGGCGAGGCGGTGAAGGTGGCGGGGACGGGGACGCGCCCGCCCTCGTACTTGACCTCGCCGGTGCGCGCGTCGAGGCACGTCATCACGCCCTTGTCGGTCAGAAGGTACAGGTAGTCGCCGTAGAGGATGGGCGACGGGACGTAGGCCGTGCCCTTCGAGTACTTCCAGGCGATGTCCGTCTCCTTGAGGTCGCCCGTGGCCCCTAGGCGGATGGCGTAGGCGACCTTGGCGGGGAAGCCGGCCGAGACGACGACCATGTCGTGCCCGGCGGTGGCGACCGGCGAGGGGATGGCGTTGCTCTCGACGCCCTTCGAGCGCCACAGCTCGCGGCCCGTCGCCGGGTCGTAGGAGACGACGGCCTCCGTCCCGCTGGCGACGAGTTCGACGCGCCTGCCCGTGTTGACGAGGAGCGGCGTGGCCCAACTGACCTGCACCTTGCGCGGCGTGCGCCAGACCTCCTTGCCCGTCCTCTTGTCGAGCCCGACGATGAAGGAGGCTTTGCCCTCCTCCTCGTCGGCCTGGACGATGACGAGGTTCTGGTAGATGACGGGCGACGTGCCGTTGCCCATCCCGATGGTGCCCATCCTGCCCGGCATGAACTTCCACGCCAGCTTGCCGCTCACGTCGTAGGCGTAGAGCCCCTCGCTCCCGAAGTAGGCGTAGACCATCTTGCCGTCGGTGGCGGGGGTGGCCGAGGCGTAGGAGCTTTTGCGGTGGCGGTCGTCGTAGGGCGTGCCCTCCCAGGCGGTCTGCTCCCAGAGGACTTTGCCGGTGTCGCGGTCGAGCGCGACGACCTTGAAGGCGTGCCGGCGGTCGGCGCCCACGCTGTCGGGGTGGCGCCACTCCTTGCCGTCCATGAGGTGCGTGGCGGCCTTCGCGCCGGGCACGACCGGCCCCTCGATGGCCGTGGTGACGAAGACGCGCTTGCCCCAGACGACGGGACTCGAATGCCCCTTGCCGGGCAGCGGCGTCTTCCAGCGGATGTTCTTCGCCTCGCCCCACTCCTCGGGGAGCCCCTTCTCGGCCGAGACGCCCGAGCCCTCGGGCCCGCGCCACTGCGGCCAGTTCGTCTCGCCGGCCGCGGACGACGGCGGCGCGGCGGGCCAGAGCGCGAGCGCGGGGAGGATGATTGCCGACAGGACGAGAGCGATTTTGGCTGACGGTTTCACTGTGTGGTTTCCTTCGGTGATGAGTTTACAGAGTCACTTCGCGGCCGGCGCGGCCGGCGTCGCGGCCGGCGCCGCGCCCGCGACGCCGAAGACGTGGTTGACGCCGCGGACGATGAGCATGCCGTCGCTGATGGCGGGCGTCGCCATCAGGACTTCGCCCATCGGGTTGACCGAGAGCAGCTCGTGCTTGGGGCCGGCCTTGACGACGAAAATCTCGCCGTCCTCGCTCGACAGGTAGAGCTTGCCGTCGGCGGCGACGGGCGAGGAGGTGAACGCGCCGCCGCGGTCGGCGAGCCGCTGCTGGTAGACGCGCTCGCCCGAGGTCGCGCCGTAGGCGGTGAGGACGCCGTTGTTCGAGAGCATGTAGAGCAGGTCGCCGTAGATGATGGGGGTCGGCATGTAGGGGCCGCCGCGCGACTTGCTCCACGCGATGAACTCGCTCGACTCCTTGCCCTCCTTGAGCGTGATGTCGCCCGAGGCGCCGGGGCGGATGGCGTAGATGGGCTGGATGGGGCGGTAGCCGCTGGTGACGTAGATGAGGTCGTGCGCGAAGATGGGCGTCGGCGTCGTGATCTCGGAGCTGGGCGTCAGCCGCCACAGCTCTTTGCCCGTCAGCGGGTCGTAGCCGCGGATGGCCTTCGTCCCGTTGGTGACGACCTCGGCGCGCGCCTTGCCCTCGTAGACGGTCGGCGTGCCCCACCCGGGCAGCTCGTCGGCGCGCGGGGTCTTCCAGACCTGCCGGCCGGTCTTCAGGTCGTAGGCGGCGATGAAGGAGCCCTTCTGGATGTCGGCCTGGACGATGACGAGGTTCTTGTAGATGACGGGCGAGCTGGCGTACTCCCACTGGTAGTCGGGGTCGTAGAACCAGCCCGCGTCGAGCACGCCGAGGTCCTGCTTCCACAGCAGCTTGCCGTTGAGGTCGAAGTTGTAGAGCCCCTCGGAGCCGAACAGCACGACGAGGTGCTTGCCGTCGGTCGCGGGCGTCGAGGCGGCGTGCGACGACTTCGGGTGGCGCTTGACCTTCGGCACGCCCTCGTAGGCCGTGCGCTCCCACACGACCTTGCCCGTCTTCTTGTCGAGCGCGTAGACCTTCCAGGCGTGCTTGGGGTCGTTCTTGACCGGCTCGACGTCGCCGTAGAGCCCGAAGCGCGCCTCGGGCTTGGGCTCCGAGCTGACGGCCGTGACGACGAAGACGCGGTCGCCCCACACCACGGGGCTCGCGTGCGAGAGCCCGGGGATGGGCGTCTTCCAGCGCAGGCCGACCGACTTCTCGGCGTCCCACTTGACGGGCGCCGGCTTGCCTTCGGCCACGCCCGACGCGTGCGCGCCGCGGAACTGCGGCCAGTCCTGCGCCCGCGCGCCCGCCGCGGCCACGCACAGGCAGAAGATGGAGAGCGTGAGTCGTTTCATTGTTGACCTCGGTGGACGTTAGTCGGTGGACAGTAGGCGTTGGACGTTGGTCGTCGGAAGAACTCTCTCGCGGCGGGTCGGCCGCGCGCCCGCGCCGGGGCCTGCGCGCGGCCGACCC
>DASVUF010000307.1:0-1513 GCA_036387195.1 Pyrinomonadaceae bacterium
TTCGGACGCATCGCCCCGCCGGGGCTCTCCTCATTTTTAAACCGCGCGGGGGCGCGCCCGCCCGCCGCCTACGACTTCCGCTGGAGCACGACGCGCAGGGGCTCGTCGAGCGAGCCGGCGTCAACCTGAATCTTCTGCGTCTGGAAGCCCTTGGCCGAGAGCTTGAGCGTGAGCTTGCCCATGTGGAGCGGCGGCAGCACGGCGACGCCGCGCGCGTCCGTCCAGTTCCAGGACTCGCAGAGGAAGCCGCCCGAGCGCTCCGACTGGAGGTCGGCGCGGACGCCCTTGACGGGGTTGCCGTCCGCGTCAACGACGCGGAGGTCGAGGCGGCCGACGCCGTCGGCCTGCTTGGGGGCGCGACCCATGTTGGGGATGTCGCTGCCGCCGTTGTTCTGTGCGGACGCCGCGCCGAAGGCCGAGGCGACGAGGAGCGTGGCGATGATGAGCTTGCGCATTGGCGGAAAATCTCCTTGAAAATTTCGGTTACGGGTCTTCAGGTTCGCTTCGGGTTTTCTCGGCCCGCGCCGCGTGACCTGAAGGGGATGAGGATCGCCGCGCCGAGCCAGTCTAAGATGTCCGGGCCGCAGTCCCAGTTGCTTCGGCGCCCGGCCGACGGCGGAAGCGGCGCGGGCCCGCGGGCCGCCCGGCCGCATCGCTTTTCGCGCGCCGCGCAAACGCAGAGGCCGGGGCGCGTCGTGTGTGGCGCGCGCCTCCGGCCCCGCGGATTTTCGTCTCTCAGTGGCATCACTTCGGCGACCGCTGCGTCCGTGCGACCCCGGTGCTTTCGGGGCGTTTAGGTCAACGGCTTTGCGCTCCGGGGCTTTCGCGCCGGATGGCCTTTGTCGGTGTGGGTTTTCAAGCCGGGCGGCCCGGGCGGGCCGCCTCGGCTCCGGAAAAAAAGTATAGAGGTTCGCGGGCGCGGTTGGGAAGCAAAACTTTTGCGGAGGCGGACGCGGCGGCTTCCAGAAAAAGCGGCGGCGGCGGCCGATGCTTCGCCGCCGACGGCTTTGCCGCCGCCGGCGGTTGGATTATCCTCGCGCGAAAGAAAGCACACGGACGGGGGAATCAGGATGACTCTCATTGATCTGCTCTTGCTGCTACTGGTCGCGGGCGTCTGCGGCGCGCTGGGGCAGGCCATCGGCGGGTTCTCGCGCGGCGGCTGCCTGGTCTCGATAGCGCTCGGATTCGTGGGCGCGCTGCTGGGGATGTGGCTGGCGCGGCAGGCGGGGCTCCCCGAGCCGTTCCCCGTCGCGGTGGGCGGCAAGACGTTCCCGGTCGTCTGGTCAATCATCGGCTCGGCGCTCTTCGTGGCGGTCATCGGGCTCATCTCGCGCTCGCGGCGTTGACGCGCGCCGGGCGCGCCGAATTGTCCCCGCGAGGTAACATTTTTCTCTCAACACGCCCCGGCGGCGCGCGAGGCTAGACCGCCCGCGGCCGCTTCGGCTACACTCGCCCGGCGAACGCAGTTCTCCCCTGACAAGACGAACACACCCTGCGGCGCGCCGGCGCCGGC
>DASVUF010000308.1:0-24544 GCA_036387195.1 Pyrinomonadaceae bacterium
CCCCCCGCCGGGGCTCTTTCGACTTTGCGCGCCCGCCCGCGCCTACTCGTAGCGCAGGCACTCGATGGGGTCGAGGCGCGAAGCCTTGCGCGCGGGCCAGACGCCGAAGGCCAGCCCGACGAAGACCGAGACGAGCAGCCCCGCGACGACCGCCCAGAGCGGGACGGCCGCCGGGAGCGCCGGGAGCAGAAAGGCGATGAGCTTGCTGATGGCGACGGCGCCGACGACGCCGATGACGCCGCCCATCGCGGTCAGGGTCATCGCCTCGTAGAGGAACTGGCGGACGATGTCTTTGCGCCGCGCGCCGAGGGCCTTGCGCACGCCTATCTCCTGCGTCCGCTCGGTCACGCTCACCAGCATGATGTTCATCACGCCGATGCCGCCGACGAGCAGGCCGACCGAGGAGATGGCGATGCCGAAGACGCCGATCATGGCCGTGATGCTGTCGAACTGCTGCACCATCCGGTCGGCGGTGCCGAGGTCGAAGTTGTTCGGCTGGTCGAACTTCACGCCGCGGCGGCGGCGCAGGACCTCCTCGACCTGGTCGAGCGCCTGCGCGAGCTGCCCCGATCGGGCGCGGATGACGAGCATCAGGTACTCGCTGTTGGGCGACACCTCGCGCGCCGTGCGGAAGGGGATGTAGATGGCGTTGTCCTCGTCGTTCTCGCCGAAGATGGCGTTCTTGCGCTTCTCCAGCACGCCGATGATCTCGAAGGGCCGGCCGCCCAGCTTGACCTCGGTCCCGACGGCGGCGGCCTCGCGGCCGGGGAAGAGCGCCTCGACGACGTTGACGCCGATGACCATGACGTTGCGCCGGTTGTTGTCGTCGGCCTCGGTGATGAAGCGGCCGTCGCGCACCGAGACGTTGGTGGCCTCGGCGTAGAGGGGCGAGACGCCCTCGACGCCGCCGCGGCGGTAGGTCGTCCCGTTGTAGGTGATGGTCGAGTCGCGCCACGAGACGAAGAGGTCGGGCGCGACGATGTCCACCGCGGGCGAGAAGCGCGCGACGGCCTCGCCGTCCTCGGCCGTCAGGGGCTTGCGCTGCCGCTCGGCGGCGTCGCGCGGGCCCAGCGAGGGCCCCGTCGAGAGGTGGAAGGCGTAGATGTTGTTGGTGCCGAACTCCTCGACGACCTGCACGATGGACTGGCGCACGCCCGTCAGCAGCGAGGCGATGACGATGACGACCGCCACGCCGATGACGATGCCGAGGACGGTCAGGAAGCTGCGGAACTTGTGCGCCCGCAGCGAGTCGAGCGCCATGCGGAAGATTTCGACGGGGACGAACCGTGACACGCTTAACTTCATGTCTTCACTTCCTGGCCAGCGCGACGATGGGGTCGAGCCGCGAGGCCTTGAACGCCGGGTAGATGCCCGAGAGCAGCCCGATGCCGCCGGAGACGGCGACCGAGAGGATGACGTAGCCGAACGTCACCGTCATCGTCCACCCGGCCAGCACGGTGATGAGCCCCGTGACGCCGACCGCCAGCAGGAAGCCGAGGATGCCGCCGCAGGTCGTCAGGAACGAAGACTCGATGAGGAACTGGAGGAGCATCTGCTTGCGCGTCGCGCCCAGCGCCTTGCGCAGCCCGATCTCGAAGGTGCGCTCGGTCACCGAGACGAGCATGATGTTCATCACGACGATGCCGCCGACGATGAGCGAGATGGCGGTGATGGGGACGACCACGGCCGCGATGCCGCTCGTCAGCGAGTCCACCTCGCCCGCCAGCTCGCCCGTGTTGACGATGCCGAAGTCGTCCTCCTCGCTCCCCTTGAGCTTGTGCTTGTTGCGCAGCGCCGTGCGCGCGTCCTCGATGGCCTCGGGGAAAGTCTCGCGCGAGGCGGCCTTGCCGTGTATCTGGAGGCTCTGGCGGCCGCCGAAGATTTTCCGGTAGGTCGTCAGCGGCAGGTACATGTGCTTGTCGAGCGACTGGCCCATCATCGAGCCGCGCTTCTCCTCGACGCCGACCACGGTCAGCGGCAGCCCGCGCACGTTCACCGTCTTGCCGAGCGCCTCCTGCCCGGGGAAGAACTTCTCCTTGACGTCGGCGCCGACGACGGCGACCATGGCGGCCGTCTCGTACTCCTGGCTGAGGAAGAAGCGGCCGTCGGCGATGGTCTTGTCCTCGATGACGAGCATGTTGGGCGTGCAGCCCTGGACGCCCACGCCGAACAGCTCCTCGCCCTCCTGCTTGAGGTCGGTCTGGTTCTGGAGCTGAGCGCCGACCTCCGCGCAGGCGACGCAGTGGTCGCGCACCCACTCGTAGTCCTCCATCTCCAGCCGCTTGTTGCGGCGGTTCATCCGCTCCCACTGCTCGTCGGTCATCTCGCCGTGGTGCGCCGTGCGCGCGATCATGAAGTGGTTGGTGCCGAGGATGGCCGTCACCTTCTCCATGACGTAGGTGTTGAGCCCCGAGATGGCCGCGCCGACGACGACCACCGACGCCACGCCGATGATGATGCCGATGAGCGTCAGGAACGCCCGCAGCTTGTGCGCGAAGATGGACTGGAGCGCGATGCGCGCGGCGTCGGCGTAGAAGGTGTAAATCGTCCTCATAAAACTCTTCCGCCCGGATGGTCAGGAGATAAAGGCGTGCCCCGGCTCGGACTCTAATACGCCGAGCCCGCGCCTAATGTTTACAGGAAAATGGGCGGCGCGGCCCGCCCCGGCGCCGGCCGCCCGGGCGGGGCCTGCGCCCGGAAAACCGCGGCCCCCTCAGGCGTCTTCGGCGAGGCGCAGGCCGGCGAAGGCGATGCGGAAGGGGCGGCGGAAGAAGTTGCGGAAGGAGGTGCGGAGCACGGGGGCGCTGGTGGCCCACGACCCGCCTTTGAGGACGCGGTGGTCGCCGTCGAACCAGACCTCGGAGTACTCGGGGTAGGGGAAGGCGCGGAAGCCGGGGAAGGGTTCGAAGGGCGTGGACGTCCACTCCCAGACGTTGCCGGTCATGCCGAGGCAGCCCTCGGGCGAGGCGCCGGCCGGGAAGGCGCCGGCGGGGGCCGTGCCCCACGCGGTCGCGCCGAAGGCGGCGCGCGGGGC
Organism: Pyrinomonadaceae bacterium; assembly: GCA_036387195.1. Taxonomy (GTDB): domain Bacteria; phylum Acidobacteriota; class Blastocatellia; order Pyrinomonadales; family Pyrinomonadaceae; genus QHXN01. The sequence continues at coordinate 3,035 of DASVUF010000308.1, forward strand.
GCCGGGCTCGGCGTCGGGCTCGCCGTCGCCCCAGGCGAAGCGGCGCTTGACGCCGAGCGCGGCGTCCCAGGAGGCGGCGCGCTCCCACTCGGCCTCGGTCGGCAGTCGCTTGCCGGCGAAGCGCGCGTACGCCCCGGCCTCGAACCAACTGACGCCGGTGACGGGGTGGTCTTCGGGCAGCGCGCCCTCCTCGAACATGCGCCGCTCGACCCAGCCGCGCGCGCCGTCGCGCCGCCAGTAGAGGGGGCGCTCCCACCCCTCCTGCTCGCGCCGCGCCCAGCCCTCCTCGTCCCAGAACTCGCGCCGCCGGTAGCCGCCCTCCTCGACGAAGCGCGCGTACTCGCCGTTGGTCACGGGCGCGCGCGCGATGCGGAAGGGGGGGACGCTGACCTCGCGCGCCGGCCGCTCGTTGTCGTAGGCGAACGAGTCCCAGACCGCGCCCATCACGAACGCGCCCGCGGGGACGGAAACCATCGGGCCGCCGGCCGCCGTAGTTTCCGCGGGCGGGGGCGGCGCGGGGCCGTCGGGGCGCGTCTTCTTCGAAGGGTCGAGCATCTGGAAGAGGTAGAGGAGCGTCTCCTGGTGCTGCAACTCGTGTTCGAGGACGAGGCGGAAGAGGTAGCCGCCGGCCTTGAGCGGGTCGGGGTCGGCGAAGTCCGCGCGTTCGAGGTGAGCGAGCACGCCGCCGCGGACTCGGCCGAGGTAGCCCTCCATCTCGCGCCGCGACGGCAAATCCTTCGACTCCTCGCGCGGCGTGCGGATGGGGTCGAAGACGCGCTCGTAGGCCGCGTCGGGCGCGGGCAGGCCCTGCGCCTTTTGCAGCAGCCAGTACGCCTCGAAGACGCCGATGTGCGCCAGGTGCCAGAGCAGCGGGCGGTAGCTGAAGCCGGGGCTCCGGCGAAGCTCGCGCTCGTCGGCGAGGTCGAAGATGCGGAGCGTCCGGGCGCGCGTCTCCTCGAACGCGCGCGCGAGCTGTTCGGCCTGCTGGTTCATCGGCTCCCCTTTCCGTCCCGTTTGGCGCGAGGCCGCCCGTCTGGTGCGGCGCCGCGCCGTGATGGTTTATCATACCAGCCGCCCCCGACGAGAGTGAGAACCCGACGATGCCTCTTCCCGCGAGCGCGCACGGCGAGCGCCTGCGCATCCACAGGCTGACGGCCGCGGCCGCCGACGACTTCGCCGAGGACGTGCGGCGCGGCCTCGCGTCGCGCCCGAAGCGGCTCCCGCCGAAGTACTTCTACGACGCGCTCGGCTCGCAGCTCTTCGACGCCATCTGCCTGCTGCCCGAGTACTACCTGACGCGCGCCGAGGCCGACATCTTCGCGCGCCACGCCGCCGAGATAGTCGGGGAGGCGCGGCGCGGCGGCTCGCGCGTCACGCTCTTCGAGCTGGGCAGCGGCAGCGCCTCGAAGACGCGCCGCATCATCGAGGCGCTGCTCCCCGCGCAGGGCGGGCTGAAGTACGTCCCCGTTGACATCTCGCCGGCGGCGCTCGAAGCGAGCGCGAGCGCGCTGCTCGGCGACTACGAGGCTCTGCGCGTGGCGGCCTACGCGGCCGACTACGACACGGCGCTCCCGCGGCTCGGCGCCGAGGTCGAGGAGGGCAGCCGCGCCCTCGTCCTCTTCCTCGGCTCGAACGTCGGCAACTTCGCCCGCGGCGAGGCGCGCGAGTTCCTCGCGCGCGTGCGCGCGGCGCTCGGCGAGGGCGACATGCTGCTGCTCGGCGCCGACTTGAAGAAGGAGGCGGCCGTGCTCGAAGCCGCTTACGACGACGCGCTCGGCGTCACGGCCGCCTTCAACCTCAACCTGCTGGCGCGCGTCAACCGCGAGCTGGGCGCCGACTTCAGCTTGCGCGACTTCCGCCACGTCGCGCTCTACGACGAGCTTGAGGGGCGCGTCGAGATGCACCTCGAAAGCCTGCGCGCGCAGACCGTCCGCGTCGCCGCGCTCGGCCTCGAAGCGACCTTCGCCGCGGGCGAGCGGCTGCACACGGAGAACTCCTACAAGTATTCGCCCGGCGAGCTGTCGGCGCTCGCCGCCGCCACCGGCTTCTCGCTCGCGCGCTCTTGGTTCGACGCGGCCCGGCGCTTCAGCAGCAACCTCTTCGTCGCGGAGGCGGACGCCGCCGGCCTCATCACCTGCTAACGATGTCCGAGCAAACTCACAGGACGACGGGCGAGGGCTTCCCCCTGCTGACGGACGCGGTGACGCCCGAGTCCGCGCCGCTGTTCGTCGAGAACCTCCTGCGGGGCGAGAAGCCGCGGGCGGAGTGGATGTGCGGGGCCGAGTTCGAGCTGTTCGGCTACGACCGGGCGGGCGACTACGCGCGCCTCGACGCGGCGCAGGTGCAGGGCGTGCTGGGGGGCTTCGCGCCGTCGTCGCGCGACCTCGTCTACGAGGGCGGGACGATAGTCGAGGTCAACGACGGGCAGATGAACCGTCTGACGGTCGAGCCCGGCGGGCAGGTCGAGTTCTCGGGCGCGCCGCAGCGGCGGCTGGCCGACGTCGAGCGCGAGCTGCGCCGGTTCCTGGCGCGGCTCGGCGAGGTGGCCGAGTCGAACCGCCTCGCCTTCCTCGCCGCCGGCTTCGACCCGCTGCGCTCCATCGAGGAGCAGCGCTGGTTCCCGAAGATGCGCTACGAGGTGATGCGCCCCTACCTCGCGTCGCGCGGCGCGCGCGCGTGGGACATGATGTGCCGGACGTGCTCGGTGCAGGCCAACCTCGACTACGGCCCGCCCGAAGACCTCCGCAGGAAGTTCCTCGTGGGCAGCCGCCTCGCGCCCGTCGTCACCGCCGTCTTCGCCAACTCGCCGTTCGAGGGCGGCCGCCCCTCGGGCTACAAGTCCACGCGCGCCGCCGCGTGGCTCGACACGGACCCCGACCGCTGCGGGCTCGCGCCGCCGGCGCTCGGCGACGACTTCGAGCCCGCAGACTACGTCGAGTACGCGCTCGGCGTGCCGATGGTCTTCGCGCAGCGCGGCGGCCGCTACATCGGCGCGGTGGCGGGGGTGCGCTTCAGGGACTTTCTTGAGCGCGGCCACGCGGGCGTCGGGCCGGTCTTCGGCGACTGGGCCGACCACCTGACGACCATCTTCGCCGACGCGCGACTCAAGCAGCACGTCGAGCTGCGCTCGGCCGACGCCAACGACCTAGAGATGACGCTCGCGCTCCAGGCGCTCTGGAAGGGGCTGCTCTACGACGACGCCTCGCTCGAAGAGGCGCTGAGGCTCGCGCCGCGGCTGGGGGCCGGCGACGCCGCGCTGCTGCGCGAGAGCGTGGCGCGCGACGGGCTGGCCGCGCGCCACGCGGGCGTGGACGTGCTGGCGCTCGCGCGCGAGACGGTGCGCCTCGCGGTCGAGGGCCTGAGGCGCGTCGCGCCCGACGAGGCGGGCTACCTCGACGTGCTGGTCGAGCGCGTCGTCAAAGAGGGCGTCTGCCCCGCCGACCTGCTGCTGCGCGACTTCGAGGGGTCGTGGGGCGGCTCCATCGGGCACGCCGTCGAACGCCTCCGCGTCGCCTGAAGGGGGCGCGCCGAACCCGTATGTCTTCAGCCGAAACGTCTTCAGCCGGAACGTCTTCAGCCGGCGGCGCGGTCGTGGAGTTCCGCCGCGCCACCTACGCGCCGCCCGGCGCGGCCGCGCCCGTCATTGACGCGCTCGACCTCGAAGTCCGGCGCGGCGAGACGCTGGTGCTGCTCGGCGAGTCGGGCTGCGGCAAGACGACGACGCTGAGGCTCGTCAACCGCCTGCTGGAGCCGACCGGCGGCGAGGTGCTGGTCGAAGGCAGGGACACGCGCGAGTGGGACGCCACGGGCCTGCGCAGGCGGACGGGCTACGTGATTCAGGAGGCGGGGCTCTTCCCGCACTTCACGGTCGAGCGCAACGTCGGGCTCGTCCCGACGCTCGAAGGCTGGGAGGAGGGGCGCGTGCGCGCGCGGGTCGAGGAGTTGCTGCGCCTCGTCGGCCTGGAGCCCGAGACGTTCGCGCCGCGCTTCCCCGCGGAGCTTTCGGGCGGGCAGCGCCAGCGCGTGGGCGTGGCGCGCGCGCTCGCGGCCGACCCGCCGCTGCTGCTTTTGGACGAGCCGTTCGGCGCGCTCGACCCGCTGACGCGCGCCTCGCTGCAACGCGAGTTCGCGGCGCTGCAAAAGAGGCTCGGCAAGACGGCCGTCTTCGTCACGCACGACGTGCGCGAGGCGCTGCTCGTCGGGACGCGCGTCGCGCTGATGAGCGCCGGCCGCATCGTCCTGCTCGACACGCCCGAAGGCTTTCTAGGCTCCGACGAGCCGCACGCGCGCGCCTACCGCGAGACGTTGCGGCTGCCGGTCGGGGCGGCGGGGGGAGGGGCTTGAGCGCGCTCGACTTCATGCTGCGCGGGTGGCGCGAGGTGCTGGCGCTGACGGGCGAGCACCTTCTGCTCGTCGCGGCCTCGACGCTCATCGCGGTCGCGGTCGGCATCCCCGCCGGGCTGGCGCTGACGCGGCGCCCGCGCTGGAAGCGGCCGGCGCTCGCGCTCGCCAACGTGTTGCAGACCGTGCCGAGCCTCGCGCTCTTCGGCTTCCTCATCCCCCTGCCGCTGGTGGGCGGCATCGGGGCGCGCGCGGCCGTCGTCGCGCTCGTCCTCTACGCGCTGCTGCCGGTCATCAGGAACACCGTGACGGGCGTCGAGGGCGTCGACCGCAGCGTGCGCGAGGCGGCGGTGGCGATGGGGATGACCGACCGGCAGGTGCTCCGCCAGGTCGAGCTGCCCTTGGCCGCGCCCGTCATCCTCGCGGGCGTGAGGGTGGCGACGGTCATCTCGGTCGGCGTCGCCACGGTCGCGGCCTTCATCGGCGCGGGCGGCCTCGGCACGCTCATCTACCGCGGGCTGCGGCAGAACGACAACGGGTTGATGCTGGCGGGCGCCATCCCGGCCGCGCTGCTCGCGCTCGCCGCCGACGCCGGGATAGGGCTGATAGAGTCGCGGCTCGACGTGCGCCGCCGCGTCGCGCGCCGGAAGTCGGGGCGCGGCTCTCTCGCGCCGCGGGTCGCCGCGGCCGCGCTCGCCGTCGCCGCGCTGGCGGGCGGCGGGCTCGCGCTCCGGCGCGGGGCGTCGCGCGCGGACGTGCGCGTCGGGTCGAAGGACTTCACGGAGTCGGTCATCCTCGCCGAAATCTTCGCGCAGGAGCTGGAGGCGCGCGGGCTGAGGGTCGAGCGGCGCTACGAGCTGGGCGGCAACCTCGCGCACGAGGCGCTGGTCGCGGGCGAGGTGGACGCCTACCCCGAGTACACGGGCACGTCGCTGATGTCCATCCTCAGGCGGCCGCCCGCCACCGACCCGCGCGCCGTCTACGAGACGGTCAGGGCCGACTACGCCGCGCGCTTCGACGTCGAGGTCGGCCCGCCGCTCGGCTTCGAGGACACGTTCGCCATCCTCGTGCGCTCCGCGGACGCGCGGCGCCTGGGTCTGAAGACCATCTCGGATGCGGCCGAGCACGCGCCCGGCTGGCGCGCGGGCTTCGGGCAGGACTTCATGTCGCGCGCCGACGGCTACGAGGGTTTCGCGCGCGCCTACGGCCTGCGCTTCGCGGGGCGGCCGCGCGAGATGGACCTGTCGCTCTCCTACCGCGCGCTCGCCGAGGGGCAGGTGGACGTCATCGCCGGCAACTCGACCGACGGCATGATAGCCAACCTCGACCTCGCCCAGCTCGAAGACGACCGGCGCTACTTCCCGCCGTACGAGGCCGTGCTGCTCGCGCGCCGCGACGCGCTCGCGCGCCGGCCGGCCGCGGGCGAAGTCCTGCGGCGGCTCGCGGGCTCCATCACGACCGACGAGATGCGCCGCCTCAACTTCGAGGTTGACGGCGCCAAACGCCCGGCCGCCGACGTCGTGCGCGAGTGGCGGCGCGCCAAGGGGCTTTAAAAACGAAGGGCGGCGGGGGCCCCTTCAGCCGAGCCCCGCCGCCGCCCCCCCGTCCGGCCTCCCGTCCCTCTTTACTTCTTCTGAATCTCGCGCAGCAGCTCCTCGCGGAAGTAGCCCGCGGGGATGGTGCCCTGGCGCATGAAGAGGAGGTGGAACTCTTTGGGCGAGAACTTGTCGCCGACGAGCCGGGCCGCCTCCGCGCGCAGCGCGAATATCTGGTCTTTGCCGAGGCGGTAGGTGATGGCCTGCGTCGGCCACTTCGAGTAGCGGAAGATGGCGCGCGTCGCGCCGTCGCAGCTCGCGCGCTTGGCGTCGGACTTCGAGGGGTCGGCGCACTTGCCGGGCTGGAAGTCCACGACCTCCGAGAAGAGGTCGACGGCCTCGTCGAAGGTCATCCGGCCGGTGTGGATGCCGGTGTCGACGCGGACGCGCAGGTCGCGGTAGAGCTTGCCCTGAAGCTGGTAGAGCCGCTCCTCGGGCGTGTAGAAGCCCTCGGGCGCGCCCGGCGCCGGCTCGGCCATCAGCGCCTCGGAGTAGAGCCCCCAGCCCTCGGCCGCCATCGAGTCCTCCCACATCGAGCTGGAGTCTTCGACCGCGCCGGGCGTCAGCCAGCGCACGCCCGAGATGTCGTTGCGGAACTGCGTCATCACCTTGTAGTGCCAGTCGTGGCCGGGGAAGCCCTCGTGCGCCGCGAGGTCGGCCGTGGCCGAGCGGTTGTTCTCCCTGAGGACGGCCGGGTCGTCCTTCCCCGACGTGGTGACGTAGAAGCGGCCGACGCCGCTCTGCTTGAAGGGCGGCGCGGGGTAGTAGGCCGCGCCGTCTATCGAGGCGCGCAGGGGCGGCGGCGTCTCGACCACGTCGAGCTTGTAGTCGGCCGGCACGTCGAAGACGCCGGTCTTGCGCGCGTACTCGACGAGGCGCACGCCCGCCTGTTTGTACCACTCGACCATCTCGGCGTCGGTCTTCGGGTACTCCTTGCCCAGCTCGTCGAAGACGGCGCGGACGGCCTGCGCGCCGTCTTCGGGCAGCGTCATGCCGCGCTTCTGGCCTATCTGGCGCGCGAGGTCAACCATCTGCCGGCGCGTGTCTTCGACAATCGGCCACGCCTCCTCGTAGAGCTTCGCCGCGGTCGCGTCCATGCGCAGGTTGTTCCTGACCGCCCAGTTGTACTCCTCCTCGCCGAAGGCGTAGCGGTCGGCGGCGAACTGCGCCTTGGGCCTCAGCCCGTCGGGCGCGGCCGCGTCGGCGTCGAAGAAGGTCGCGCGGACGAACCCGGCGAACTTCACGTAGGCTTCGGACGCGGCCTGCGCCGACTGCCTGAGCTGCGAGAGCATCTGGCCGCTCGCCTCGCCCGCCGAGAGCCGCTCGCCGGCGGTCTTCGGCAACTGCTCGCCGAAGTACCTGGCGGTGTCTTCCGCCGACTTCACGCCGTCGCGCAGGAGCATGCGGTGGTCGGCCGTGTTGCCCGACTTGACGCCCGCCTCCAGTTGCGCCTGCGCGACCGAGAGGAAGCGCGGGATGTCCGAGACGCGCTGCGTCACGAGCCGCCACTCCTCGGGCGTGCCGTAGCTCTTCTCGCCGGTCTGCGTCAGCCCTTGCAGTTGCCAGTCAATGGCGCGGAAGGGCTCGGAGACGTACGTGTCCACGGCGCGCTCCTGGTAGCGGCGCTGCTGGTGCTGGCGCAGGAGGAAACTGATCTGTGCGAGCGCCACGTCGCGGTCGATGCGGCGCGCGGGCGAGAGCGACGCCGGGTCAACGCCCTGAAAGGTCTTCTGCGCGTCGGCGAGCCAGCTGTCTTCTTCGGCGAGCGCCGACGGGGAGTGGTCGCGCAGCCGCCCGTCAACCTCCCTGAGCGAGGGGTCGAGCCCCGCGCCGCCGAGGTAGGTGTTGACCGTCGGGTTGCGGCGCAAAAACTCGACGACGTAGCGGTCGTGCGCGGCCTTGAACGCCTGGTCGCCGCCGCCCGCGGCGGGCGAAGCCGTGGGGGCGGTGTTCTGCGTCTGCTGCTGCACGCACGCGCCGGCCAGGAGCACGGCCAGGAGCAGGAGTATTTTTCTCATCACTTTTTCTCTCGGTGTGTTTGGCGGTCGGGAGAGCCTGTCTGTTTGCGTACGGAGCTTAACGCCGCGGCCGCGCCGCCGGCAAGCCGGGCGGGCGCGCTTGTTCGGCCTTCGGCGCATCCGCTAAACTGGCCGCGATTTCAACAGACTCTGACGACGGGAAGCTCTCGATGAGCGAATTGAAAGAGCGGCGCTGGGCCGTCCTGAGCGAGCGCGGGCGCGAGGAGTCGGGGCTCAGCTACGAGGAGGCCGCGCGCCTCGTCGCGCGCCTGCGCGGCGAGCGCGTCACCGGCCTCTGCGTCGTCACCGACGCGGCCGCCGCGCACATCCCCCCCCCGAAGAACGCCGCCGGCAGGCCGCCCAAAGCCGACGGCGGCGCCAGGCCGCGGCGGAGCCGGAAGAAGAAGGCTTCCTGAAAGCCTTCCATCACGGACACGCGAGGACGCCGCCAACGCCTAACGGCCGACGGCCGACAGGCGGCGGCCGACAGTCGCGTCCCGCCGTCCTACCTTTTCGACGCGGCGAGGCGCGAGGCGATGACCTTGGCGGCGGTCGCGCCCGCGCCGGCGGCGCCGCTGATGGTCGGCGCGAGCGGGTTCGAGACGTCGCCGACGGCGAAGACCATCGCGGCGCTCGTCTCCTGCTCGCCTGTGACGACGACGTAGCCGCGCTCGTCCGTGTGAAGCTGCCCGGCGAAAAGCTCTGTGTTCGGCTCGACGCCGACGCGGACGAGCACGCCGCGCACGGCCATCCTCAGCGGCTTGAGCGCGCCCGCGCGCAGCAACTCCACCGCCTCCACGCGTTCCCGGCCGAGAATCGCCCGGAGCGTCGTCTCCGCGAAGACCGTGATGCGGTGGTCGCCGCGGACGCGCTCGGCGAACTCGGCGCGCGCGCCGAGCGACCTGCCGCGGTGGACGAGCGTGACCGTCGGGCAGACCTCCGCGAGCAGCAGCGCGTTCTCCGCCGCGGCGTCGCCGCCGCCCACGACCAGCACGTCCTCGCCCGCCACCGTGTCGCGTTCGAGCGTCCCCGATTCGAGCACGCCCCGCCCCGCGAACTCCTCCTCGCCGGGGACGCCCAGTCGCCTGCGCCGCACGCCCGTCGCGATGACGAGCGCGATTGACTGAAGCTCCTCGCCGCTGCGCAGCCGCACGCGCTTCGCCTTCAAATCAACGGACTCTATCTCGGCCTCCGTCCAGAGGTCGAACTCGCGCCCCTCGGCCTGCGCCGCGAACAGGTCGCGCAGCTCGCGGCCGTCGCGCGCCCGCGCGCCGAGGTAGTTCTCGACCGGGTTGTAGACGCGCAACAACTGCCCGCCGACTTCGGCCGCCCGCTCGATGACGAGCGTGTCCAGCCCCAGCTCGTCGCACCAGAGCGCCGCGGACAGGCCGGCCGGGCCGGCGCCGATGATGATGACGTCGTGCATGAAAGTCGTCCTGCCCTACGGCTCGGCGGGCGCGGTCCCGGCGCGTCGCGGGGCCTGCGCCGAGAGCGCGGCGCGAAGCTCGGCGGCCACCTCGTCGGGCTCGAGCTGCGAGGCGGCGGGCCGGCCGTCGTCGCCGAGGAACTTGACGGCCGAGGTCAGCTCGCTCCGGTCGGCCTTTCAGACGCCGCGCCCGCGCTCGGCGGCGTTGAGCCGGCCGACCGCCCCCGACAGGTCGCGGCGCGCGACCCGCGGGCGCGTGTACGTCACCGCCCAGGAGTAGTAAGGGTAGTCAACGCGGTAGCCCCAGCCGCCGCGGAAGGGCGTGGCGACGAGGATGACTTCGCCGCGCGCGTGGTGCGCGAGGGCCGTGTAGGGCGCGGCGTGGCGCGCGGGGTCGAAGCCGCCCGCGCCGTAGAGGTCGGGCGCGAGCGTGACGACGGAGAGGCGCGCGTCGGCGTCCTCGGCGACGCGCGAGTCGCCGCGCGCGAAGCTTTCGAGCGCGCCCTCGATGCGCGCCCAGCCCTCGCGCCACAGCGGCTCGTACTCGCCCGTGCGCGTCAGCACGCGCTCGACTTCCGGCAGGACGAGTTGGTAGGCGCGCGCCTCGTCAACCGCGGCGCCGCCGGCGAGGCTCGTGACGAGCGGCGAGTTGACGCCGGGCACGAAAGGGTTGTCGCCGCCCTGCAACAGCACCGAGACGCGCGCCGCGTCCTCGCCGGGGAACTCCGAGAAGTCGCCGGCCTCGGCGGCGGCGACGAGCCTGTCTTTGAGCGGCGTCGCGCGCTCGCCGCTCAGGACCGTCCAGACCGAGAGCACGCCGTCGGCGTCGAAGTGGTTGTTGGTCACGACCTCGACGCCGCGCGCCCACTCGTCGCGCCGCGGCGAGGCGACGAAGTTGAGCGCTATCTCCGTCGAGGTGTCGGCGCGCAACTCCTCCGGCGTCGCGTTGCCCTCCCAGTGCGAGAGGTGGACGGCGTCGCCAACCGTCCCGTCCACGGAGAGCTTCGGCACGCCCGCCAGCCCCTCGTGGTAGAACTCGAAACGCATGTGGCAGCTCCTTTCAGGCGTTGACGCCCTTGATGCGGATGTGCGGGGCGAGGCGCGTGATGACCATGCCGGGGCGGACGTCGAAGCGGCAGGCGAGGGCGGTCTTGTCCTGCTCGGCCGTCTCGCCCTCTTCGTGGTACCAGAACTGGCAGTTGGCGCAGTCGCCGTTCCAGCAGAAGTCGCCGTAGGAGATGGTCTGGATGGAGAGGAACTGGAAGCAGCGCAGCAGGCGGTTGCGCTCGGGCGCCTCGACGCGCCGGCCGAGGATTTCGAGTTCGACGAGCCGCTCGTACGGGTCGAACAGGTCTGAGTGCAGCTCCGCGTCCGCGCCTGAGTCCATGATGGGCGTCCTCACTTGTGCAGGAAGAAGACGAGCGGGATGTCAACGCGCTTGCGCCAGGAGCGCTCCGAGTGCTCCTCGCCCTCGAACCTGCGCGTCACCCAGTTGACGCCCTCGGTGTAGCCGGCCAGCATCATCAGCGCGTCCACGCGCTTCTGGAAGGGCTCGTACTGCGCGTCTAACGTCTCCGTGCCGAGGTCGAAGTAGAACTTGTGCGTCCGCGGGTCGGGCAGCCGCGTGCGCAGGTACTCGACGGCCGCGCCGCCCGCGGCCGGCCAGTGCGTCGAGACGCAGCCCGCGCCGCCGAAGACGCGCGGGTACTCGCAGACGGCGTAGGCCGAGACGAGCCCGCCCATGCTCGAACCCATGACGAAGGTGTCGGCCCGCCCCGGCCGCGTGCGGTAGTTGGAGTCAACGAACGGCTTCAGCTCGCGGACGATGAATTTAAGGTACTCGTCCGAGGCGGCCTCGCCCGCCGCCCGCGCGGCCGGCGCGGCCTTCCGCGGCGTGTACTCCGCGAGGCGGCGCGGCGTGTTCCAGACGCCGACGACGATGGCCTCGCGGACGACGCCCTGCTCGACGAGCCGGTCGAGCGCCTCGTCCACGCCCCAGTCCACGCCCGCGTAGGAGGTCTTCGGGTCGAAGAGGTTCTGCCCGTCGTGCATGTAGAGCACGGGGTAGCGCCGCCGCCGGTCGCGCGCGTAGCCGGGCGGCAGCCACACGTCCACGTTGCGCGCGGCCACGAACCGGGAGGGGAACTGCGCGTGCCGCAGCAGCGTGCCCGTCACCCCCTCGCGCGGCGTCAGCGTCTCGGCGCGCGCGGGCCGCCGCCGCGCCTGCGCCTGCGCCGCCGCCTGCGCGCCGAGCAGCAGGCAGATGAAGAGGAGCCCCCCGCGCATCCCTCAGCCCCCGCCGAGCGTGTAGTCGAACTCGTAAGAGTGTCGGCCGCCGGCGACGACGATTCGCATCTCGCCGGCCAGTCCCTCAAGCTCGCCCGAGCCCGAGTCGGGGACGACCGTGACGGAGAGCCGCTGCGCGCCGCGCTCCATCGTGCCGCTGTGCTGGAGGACGAAGGAGCCGGCGCGCCCCCGGAGCGTCCCCGTCACCTGCTCCAGCGCGACGTAGCCGGCCGAGCCCTCGACGCCCGCGCGGAAGGCGAGCATCTGCCCGCGGCTCGTCGCTTCGAGGTCGCCGGCGAAGCGCTTGTCTATCAGCAGCCGCCCCAGCGCCGCGCCGCCCTCCTCGCCGTCCACCTGCGGGCTCAGCTTCACCTCGAAAGTCCCGCTCGCGCGCGTCGTCTCCGAAGCGCCCCCTTCGTCCTTCTTCATCCCTCTTCACCCTTCGAGCCCTGTCGGCAGCCCGTCTATGCTGACGCGGTTCTTCTCGCGCCTGTACTCGCGGATGCCGTCCTCGCCCTTCTTCAAAGTCCACTCGGCGAGCCTCGGCCGCTCGCCCTTCAGCTCGTAGACGGGCACGCCGAACCCGCACGAGGTCTGCGCCGACTCGACAGTGAGGACGACCACCAGGCGCGCGCCCGGGTAGTCGGGGAAGAGGGCGCGCAAGCCCTCCCACTCGCCCTCGCCGGGGCGCACGACGCGCCCGCGCCCGTAGATGCGCAGGATGAGGGGCTGCGCCGAGAAGCTACAGAACATGATGGTCATCCGCCCGTCCGCGGCGAGGTGCGCGGCCGCCTCGGCGCCGCTCCCCGTCAGGTCGAGGTAGGCGACCGTCCGCTCGTCGAGGCAGCGGAACGTGTCCATGCCCTTGGGCGAGAGGTTGATGCGCCCCTCGGCGGCGGCCGTCGCCGTGAAGAAGATTTTCTGCTCGGCGATGAAGCCGCGCAGGTGGTCTTCGAGCCGCGGGTAGAACTTGGCCATCGGTCGTCACTCCCGCGCGCCCTAGCGGATGGTCAGCTCCAGCGTGAAGGTCGTGTTCGTGGCCTCGTCCTCGGGCCAGACCGCCACCTCGTAGTAGCCGGTCCTGGGGAGCGTCCCCGACCAGTGGGTCGTGCTCTGGCCGATGTCCATCGGCTCCATGCCCGGCGCCCAGAGGCCGAGGACGGCGTTGCGCTTCGCGGACGTGAGGCGCAGCGTGATGGTCTGCCCCTTCTTCGCGTGGAGGCGGTAGGCGACCGGGTCCATCCCGCCGCTCTCGCTCGGGCCGCCCGTGGTGCGCCCCTTGAGGACGACGGTCGTGCGCCCCTTCGGGAACTTGACGTTGATGGTCTTGCCCCAGGCGGGGGCCGTGCCCAGCAGCAGGACGAGCAGCGCGGCGGCGAACTTTTTCATCGGCGTCTCACCTCCGTGAGAGAGTCGGGCGTTGGGAAGAGCCTTCGCGGCGGCGGCGGCCCGCCGGGGGCGCCGGCGCATCATATCACGGGCGGCGCGCGGCCCGTGCTCCCGCCCCGTGCTTCTCAACGGCGGCGGGCGTGAGATACACTTGTGCAAACGGAAAAGGAGGGCGGAGATAAAGTGGGACTGGTGATGTACATCAAGCCGGGGTGCCCCTACTGCCAGCAGGCGCGGGACTTCTACCGCGGGCGGGGCGTGGAGTGGACGGAGTACGACGCGCAGAACGACCGCGCGCGCCGCGCCGAGATGTTCCAGTACTCGGGCGGCGACCCGACCGTGCCGTGCATCGTCGAAGACGGCCGCTACGTGCAGTCGGGCTTCGGCGAGCCGCCGCGCGGTTGAACGGTCAGCGACTGAGGGCCGGCCGTGAGCCGGACGTAAAATTTCGGATGTTCGTCCGCGGATTTTTGCTTTGGGGCCGCCGGGGGTCTACAATCCCCCGCGCGGCCCCGGGGTTTTAATTCGCCATCATAACCGCAGAGCGCAAGTCCCCCTATGGTTGGCAGGACGCTCCTCAATTACCGCATCACTGAAAAGCTCGGCGCGGGCGGGCAGGGCACGGTCTACAAGGCCGTTGACGAAAGGCTCGGGCGCACGGTCGTCGTCAAGGTGCTCTCGCCGGAGCTGACCGCGCGCGAGGTCAACCTCAAGCGGTTCGAGCGCGAGGCGCAGCTCGCCTCCTCGCTCGACCACCCGAACATCTGCACCATCTACGGGCTCCACGAGTCGGACGGGCTGCACTTCATCGCGATGCAGTTCATCGAGGGCAAGAACGTCCGCCAGCTCGTCAACGGCCGCCCGCTCTCGCTGGAGAGCGCGCTCTCCATCAGCTACCAGGTCGCCGACGCGCTGACGGCCGCGCACTCGAAGGGCATCATCCACCGCGACATCAAGGCCGGCAACGTCATGGTGACGGGCGCGGGGCTGGCGAAGGTCCTGGACTTCGGGCTCGCCAAGCTGCTCGACGAGCACCAGAACGGCGGCGACGTGCACCTGACCGAGCTGGGCGTCCCCTACGGCACGGCCACCTACGCCGCGCCCGAGCAGGCTTCGGGCAAGAAGGTTGACCACCGCGCCGACATCTTCTCGGCCGGCGTCCTCCTCTACGAGATGCTGGCCGGCATCTGGCCCTTCAAGGGGCAGACGACCGTCGAGGTGCGCTACGCCGTCCTCCACGACACGCCCGAGCCCGTCGAGGCCGTGCGCCGCGACGACCCGCCCGAGAGCCTCCAGCGCATCCTCGACCGCTCGCTCGCCAAGCGCCCCGAAGACCGCTACCAGCAGGTCGCGGAGATGCGCGAAGACCTGCGCGCGGCGATGCGCGAGGTGGCCGCGTCGCGCGGCGACCTCGACCCGCAGGCGGGCGGCGCGCACCCCGAGGTCGTCCCCTTCGCCACGCCGCCGCGCCACGAGACGGGGGCGTCGGCCGGCTTCGGCGGCAGCTTCCGCCGCTGGTGGCGCAGCCTGACCGGCACGGAGAAGCAGGCCACCTCGCTGCCGCCCACCGCGCGGCGCGGCGCGGCGCCGTCGTCCCCGACGCCCCACGCCTCGGCGCCCTCCGCGCAGCAGCAGCAGCAGGCGCAGCAGCAGCACGTCAGCCAGTTCGAGATAGAGAAGTCCATCGCCATCCTCCCCTTCCGCAACATGGCCTCCGACCCCGAGGTCAGCTTCTACGAGTTCTCGCTGGCCGACGCGGTCATCACGGAGCTGGCGCGCAACCGCTCGCTCGTCGTGCGCCCCTCCTCGATGATCGTCAAGTACCAGGGGCGCGACGTTGACCCGCGCGAGGTCGGGCGCGAGCTGAACGTGAGCGCGGTGCTCTCCGCCAACTTCCTGCGCGCGGGCGGGACGCTGCGCGTCAACGCGCAGCTCGTGGACGTCGTCACCGGCGACATGCTGTGGAGCGACCGCATCGACGCCACGGCCGACGACCTCATCGCCCTCCAGGACACCATCGCGCGCCGCATCAGCGAGGGGCTCAACGTCGAGCAGCACGCCTCGCAGACGGCGCCGGCCGCGCCCGCGACGCACAACGCGCAGGCCTACGAGGAGTACCTGCGGGGGCGCGCCGCCTTCGCCAGGTTCCTCTTCCACACGCTCGACCCCGCGGACTGCGACGAGGCCGTCGAGCACTTCCAGCACGCCATCCGCCTCGACCACTCCTTCGCGCTCGCGCACTCGGGGCTCGGCGCCTGCTTCGCCAACAAGGTCTTGAAGGGCCTGGGCGGCGGCGAGGACTACGAGCTGGCCGAGAACGCCTTCAGCCGCGCGCTCGACCTCGACCCGAACCTGGTCGAGGCGCGCATCCTGATGGTCTTCATCTACCTCTCGCGCGGCGAGAAGCGGAAGGCGAGGGCCGAGGTCGCGCGCCTCGCCAAGCAGGCGCCGAACGAGCCGGCCGTCTACTTCGTCAAGGGCGCGCTCCACCGCCTCGACGGCGAGTACGACCGGGCGCTGCGCGCCTTCGGCAAGCTCGCGCGGCTCGACCCGGCGGCGCGCGTCGTCGCCAGCTACAACCGCGCGCGCGTCTTCATGTACCAGCACCGCTTCGACGACGCGCTGCTCGAACTCGAACAGGGCGCGCGCGTCGAGCCGAACCACCCGCTGATTCGCACCTTCCAGGCCGTCGTCCTCGGCCGCCGCGGCGACCGCGCCGAGGCCGCGCGCGTGCTGGCCGAAGTCCTCGCCGAGCACCCGACGATGGACGGCATCCGCCCGCTCCTCGCGCAGCAGCTCATCAGGCAGGGCGACGAGGAGGGCGCGCGCGCCCAGCTGACGCCGCGCGTCGGCGAGGCGGCCGACGCCGACCACGACATCGCCTACTGGCTCGCCACCACCTACGCCATGCTCGGCGAGCGCGACGAGGCGCTGCGCTGGCTCGACCGCGCCATCGAGCTGGGCAACGAGAACCGCACCTGGTTCGAGTCCGACCCCAACTGGGAGGCGCTGCGCGAGGACCAGCGCTTCGTCGCCCTCATGCGCCGCATCGAGGCCGCGCACAACCAGTCGGCGCCGCGCGAGCAGAGCCAGACCGAGGCCGGCGACGGCGGCGGCTCGACGCACCCCGAGGCGTACGAAGAGTACCTGCTCGGGCGCGACGCCTCTGGGCGCTTCATCTACCACACGCTGGCGCGCGTGGACTCCGAGGAGGCCGTCGCGCACTTCAAGCGCGCCGTCCAGCTCGACCCCAACTTCGCGCTCGCGTGGTGCGCGCTCGGCGGCGCCTACGCCAACCGCGTCATCAAGATCATCGGCGGCCCCGAGGACTACGAGCAGGCGGCCGAGGCGCTGGGGCGCGCCCTCGCGCTCAAGCCGGGGCTCGCCGAGGCGCGGCTCCACATGGTCTTCGTCGAGATGGCGCGCGGGAACAAGGCGCGCGCGCGCGAGCTGGCCGAAGGGCTCAGGCGCGAGCAGCCGCACGACGTCGGCGCGCAGTTCGCCTACGCGACGGTCGCGCGCCTCGACGGCCGCTACGAGGACGCGCTCGACGCCTACGGCCGCATGCTCAAGATAAACCCGGCCGAGCGCGTCGTCGTCAGCTACAACCGCGCGCGCGTCTTCCTCTACCAGCGCCGCCACGACGACGCCGAGGCCGAGCTGAACCTCGGCGCGCAGATGGAGCCCAACCACCCGCTCGTCAAGTCGTTCAAGGCCGTCATCTGCGCCTACCGCGGCGACCTCGACGGCGCGGCGCGCCTGATGGGCGAGGTGCTGCGCCGCAACCCCGACATGGACGGCGTCCGCCCCCTGCTCGCGCAGTTCCACGCGCACAAGGGCGAACAGGCCGCCGCGCGCCGCGAGCTGACCGACGGCGCGCTCCGCGTGGCGCGCGCCAACCACGACGTCGCCTACTGGGTCGCCGGCGCCTACGCCGCGCTCGGCGACCGCGACCTCGCCTTCGAGTGGCTCGAGACGGCCGTCCGCGTCGGCAACGAGAACAAGCCATGGTTCGAGTCCGACCCCAACTGGGAGTCGCTCCGTGAAGACCCGCGCTTCGGCGAGCTGATGTCACGCATCGGCGACCCCGGCGCGGGCGCGCCGGGAGCCCGGCGGCAGTAACAAGGGGGAAGGCGGCGCGCGCCGCGGGGCAGGGCGCGGGACCGTTCCCGGCCCGCCGCCCCCGGCCCGCCGCCCTTCCCCCTTTCTTCCAGCGGAGGATGCCGTGAGCACCTTCGTCATCGGCGACGTCCACGGGCGCCGCAAGCAACTCGCACACCTGCTCTCACTCATCCCGCGCGAGGCGGGGCGGGACACCCTCGTCCTCCTCGGCGACCTCATCGACCGCGGCGAGGACATCCCCGGCACGGTGGACGACGTGCTCGGGCTACAGGCGTCTTCGCCCGCCGGCGCGGTCGTCGTCCTGCGCGGCAACCACGAGCAGATGCTCCTCGACTTCCTCGACGAAGGCGCGCCGCTCTGGCTCCACCCGGCCGTCGGCAGCCAGCACACCTTCGGCCAGTACACGGGCTACAGGCTCAACGACGAGCTGCGCTCCTGGTGGGAGGAGGCGCAGCGGCGCATGCTCGACGCGGCGCCGGCCAGCCACCTCGACTTCTTCCGCGCGCTCCCGCTCTTCCACGAGGACGAGCACGCCCTCTACGTCCACGCCGGCCTCGACGGCGAGAAGCACCCCTGCGAGACCGAGCCCCGCCACCTCCTCTGGTCGCGCAACCCCGATTTTTACAAGCACTACTACGGCAAGCCGTGCGTCTTCGGCCACACGCCGACGCCGCTGCTGCCGCTGCTCGGGCGCCTCGGCCGCCACGGCATCTACGTCTCGCACAGCGCCATCGGCATAGACACCGGCTACGACCAGACCTGCGCGCTCACCTGCCTGCGCCTCCCCGAGTTCGACCTCTACCAGACCTTCCCCGACGGCCACGCCGCGCGCTTCCACATGACCAACTTCATCCCCGAGCCCTTCCGCAAGTTCCAGCGCGACGGCCCGCCCCCCGCAGACCCGGCCTGAGGCCGGAGCCGCGCGCCCGCGAACCCGCGCCGCCCCGCGGAGCCGCGTGACATGACCCGCCCGCCGCCGCCGCGGGCCGCCCCGACCTGACAAGTGAATGGAGGACTCCGGCGAATGATTAACGAAGGCGACCTCGCGCCCGACTTCGAAGCGCGCGACGCGCAGGGCGACGCCGTCAGGCTCTCGGACCTGCGCGGCCGCAAGGTCGTGCTCTACTTCTACCCGAAGGACGACACGCCCGGCTGCACGAAGGAGGCCTGCTCCTTCCGCGACTCGTTCGCAGAGTTCGGCCGCCGCCGGATAGAGGTCATCGGCGTCTCGACCGACGACGAAAAGTCGCACCGCAGGTTCGCGGACAAGCACGGCCTGCCCTTCAGGCTCATCGCCGACACCGACCACGCGGTCGCGGACCTCTTCGGCGTCTACGGCGAGAAGCAGTTCATGGGTCGCAGGTACATGGGCGTCGCCCGCAAGACCTTCCTCATCGGCGAGGACGGCCGCGTCCTCAAAATCTTCGACAAGGTCAAGGTTGACGAGCACGCCGGCGAAGTCCTGAAGGCTTTCGGCTGAAGCCGACCGCGACCGGAACCGGCCAGCGTTCGTCCGCCCCGGCGCCGCCCTCCTCCGGCGCCCTCAAAAAAAACTCTTGACCGTCCTACGACAAAGGTAGTAGATTCAACCTCAATCGTAGTAGGAACGCTTTTGGCGGAGGTCGCGCGTGGCGAAGGAGTCGGACGTCAGGCTGACGAAGTTCGAGCTGGAGGTGATGGGCGCGCTGTGGGAGCTGGGGAGCGCGTCGGTCAGGGAGTTGCAGGAGCGCCTGCCGGAGGGCAAGCGGCCGGCCTACACGACCGTCCAGACCATCGTCTACAGGCTCGAAGAGAAGGGCGCGGTGCGGCGCGTGAAGAAGGTCGGCAACGCGCACGTCTTCGAGCCCGTGGTCACGCGGCGCGCGACCGTC
This sequence comes from Pyrinomonadaceae bacterium, assembly GCA_036387195.1. Lineage (GTDB taxonomy): Bacteria > Acidobacteriota > Blastocatellia > Pyrinomonadales > Pyrinomonadaceae > QHXN01. The sequence continues at coordinate 22,083 of DASVUF010000308.1, forward strand.
AGGCGGCTGTTCGACGAGCTGCTCGGCTTCTTCGGCGGCTCGCCGCGGACGCTGGTGGCGCAGCTCGTCGAGGCCGGGCGCCTGACGCTCGAAGACCTGCGCGAGGCCGAGGAGACGCTGGCGCGTCTCGAAGCCGAAAGGCCGGGCGCGGCCGACGAAGGCGCGGGCGGCGCGGGCGGGGCGAAGGGCGCGAAGCGGCCCGCCGCCGCCGCCCCCGCCGCGGGCGCGCCGGCGCGGAAGGGCGGCGAGAAGGGGAGGGGGCGGCGTTGAACGTCCTGCACGAACAACTGGCGCGCGCGTCGGCGTGGCTGTGGCCGTCGTTGCTGAATCACGCGTGGCAGGCGGCGCTGTTCGCGGCGGCCGTCCTCGGCCTGACGCTCCTCTTGCGGGGCGGGCCCGCGCGGCTGCGCTTCACCCTGTGGCTGGCGGCGGCGGCGAAGCTGGCCGTGCCCTCGGCGCTGTTCACGCCGCTGGCGGCGTGGCTCGGCGCGGGCGCCGCGGCGGCGTCGGGCGCGGGGGCGGGCGCGGGGGCGGGCGTGGCCGCGCCGCTCTTTCTGAGAATCGCCGAGCCGGTCGCCGCCGCCCCGGCCGACCCGGCGGCGTCGGGCGCGTCGGCCGCGGCCGCCGGCGGGCACGGCGAACTGTTGTGCGCGCTCACGCTCGCGTGGGCGGCAGGGTGCGCGGCGCTGCTGTGCGTGTGGCTCAGACGCAGGCGCGAGGTGGCGCGCGCCGTGCGCGGGGGGCGCGAGGTCTGGTCGGGGCGCGAGTTCGAGGCGGCGGCGCGCGGGCGCGCGCGGCTCGGGCTGCGGCGCGAGGTGCTGGTCGTGCTGTCGGACGCGGGGGCGGAGCCGGGCGTGTGGCGCACGCGGCGGCCCGTGCTGTTGTTGCCGTCCGGGGTCGCGGCGCAGTTGGACGAGGACGAGCTGGAGGCGGTCGTGCTGCACGAACTGGCGCACGTCGAGCGGCGCGACAACCTCGTCGCGAACTTGCAGACGGCGCTGGCGTGCCTCTTCTGGTTCAACCCCGTCGTGTGGCTCGTCGGCCGCCGGCTCTTCGCCGAGCGCGAGCGCGCGTGCGACGAGCGCGTCATCGAGGCGGGTGGCGCCTCGGCCGCGTACGCGTCGGGGATTCTGAAGGTCGTGCGCTTCTGCTCGGGCTGGCGCGTCGCGGGGGTGGCGGGCGTGGCCTCGGGCTCAAACCTGCGAAGGAGGGTCGAGATGATTATGCGTGGGGAGATGCGCGCGGGCGTCCGCGCGTGGCAGCGTGCGCTGGCGGCGTGCGCGTGGGCGGCGGCGCTGGCGCTGACCGTATGCGCGGGGCTTTACGCGGGCGCGCGCGAGGCGGAGGCGCGCATGCTCGAAGGCGACGGCGCGGGCCAGACGCGGGACGGCGCGCGCATCATCACGCGCGGCGGGCGCGGCGCGCGCGGCGGCGGCGTCGAGCGTCGCGGGCAGGAGCCGGGGCCGGCCGTGAGGGAGGTGGAGCAGGCGGCCGAGGCGATGGTCTACTTCGAGCCGGCGGCGGGCGCGCCCGCCGTCGTCACCGAGGCGCGGATGCGCATGATTACGCGCGAGCAGTTGCGGCGCGCCTACGAGGAGGGCGCCGACTCGTTCGGCGACGAGGACTCGCCGCTCTTCCTGACGCTGCCGACCGTCACCGTGGCGAACACGTCCGCCAGGACCATCCGCGAGGTCGGCGTCGGGTTCGAGACGAACGGCAGGCTCGGCGTCATCACGGGTCACGCCGTGAAGATGAACCCGGGCGAGTCGCAGACCTTCCGCTCAAGCTGGTTCGGCCGCAACGTCATCATCCCCGGCTCGTTCGCAGACCTGAAGGTGCGCGTCGTCTGGGTGGCGTTCGAGGACGGGACGCAGTGGGGGGCGCGTGCCCGCCCGCCGCGCCCGCCGGCCCCGCCGGCCCCCGACCCGGCCGCGCCGCCGCTGCCGCCCGGCGAAGACGAGCCGGCGGGCGGCCTCACGGACAGGGCGCGCGCCTCGGGGCGCGGGTCTGAAGAAGCCGGCTCGGGCGTCGGCTCGGGCGTCGGCGTTAGCTCGGGCGTCGGCTCCGTCGGCGTCGGCTCCGTCGGCGGCGGCTCGGGCTCCGGCTCCGGCTCGGGCTCCGGGGTGGTTAACGCCTCGGGCGGGGGCGGCGTGGGGCTTTCGGAGCGGAGGCTCTACGCGCCTAAGCCGTCCTACCCGGCGATTGCGAAGGCCGCGGGCGCCGGGGGGACCGTCACCGTGAGGGTGACGGTTGACGAGGAGGGCAACGTCGTCGCGGCCGAGGCCGTCTCGGGCCACCCGCTGCTGCACGCCGCCGCCGTGGACGCCGCGCGCAGGTCGAAGTTCAAGCCCACCTTCCTACGGGGCAGGCCGGTCAAGGTCGCCGGCGTCATCTCCTACGTCTTCGCCGTCGAGTGAGCCGGCGCGTCGAGGGTTGACCGCGGACGCCGAGACGCGGCCTCG
>DASVUF010000309.1:0-29358 GCA_036387195.1 Pyrinomonadaceae bacterium
GGCTTTCATCAACGGTTGATGAAAGCCGCGCCCCCCTTCCCCCTGCCTCTTTTGTTCTTTGCCCTCCGCCTTCCTTCAGCCGAGCATCTCGGCGGCCCAGGCGGTGACGGCGCGGCGCAGGTCTTCGAGCTGCTGGTCGAAGAAGTGGCCGGCCCCGCGGATGATTTCGACGCGGGGGCGCGCCTCGGCGGGGAGGCGGGCGGCCAGCGCGCGCAGGTCGGGGACGGAGCCGAACTCGTCGCGGTCGCCGTGGACGAGCAGCAGCGGCTTGCGGCACTCGGAGACGAAGGAGAAGTCGTACTCGCGCTCGGGGACGCTGACGGGCGTGCCGACGCCGACGAGGTAGCCGACGCGCCCGTCGCGCGTCCCGACCTCCAGCCCGACGCGCGCGCCGAAGGAGAAGCCGGCGAGGAAGACGGGCAGCCCCGGGTGTCGCCCGACGAGGTGGTCGAGCGCGACGCGCGCGTCCTCCTGCTCGCCGCCGCGCGCGCCCGTGTGGACGCCCGTCGAGTGGCCGACCCCGCGGAAGTTGATGCGCAGCGTCGCCACGCCGGCGTCTTCGAGCCCGCGCGCCGTGCGGAAGACGACCTTGTTGTGCATCGTCCCGCCGTGCAGCGGGTGCGGGTGCAGCACCAGCCCCAAGCCGCGCGGCGAGTCCCCGCGCGGCTCCTTCCAGATGGCTTCGAGCCGGCCGTGCGGGGCCGGGATGAACAGGTTGCCTGCCGGGTACATAAGGCCCAGAGGTTAGAGGCCGGAGGCCGCGAAAGGCAAGCGGCGGCGGGCGGCGGGCGGGCGCCCGGCGCGGCGCCCGCCCGCGCCCCCTTAATTCTTGACTTGCCGCGGCGAAAAGCAGTAGGTTGTTTTAAGAAAGCGACAAAACTGACGGCGCCGGCCGACTCTTTGGCAGTCAGGGCAGACGGCGCGCTCCTGGCGGGGCGCGCCTGCTGCGAACCCCTCGCGCGCGCGGGGCCCGGCGCGGCCCACGCGACCCCGACACACGAGACGAGTCGAAGGTTTCTCGCGCCGGCGGCGCGGCGGCGCGGCGACGCCGCCGCCCGACCCCAGAACGAGCTAAGGAAGAGAGATGTCCGACCCCCTTCCCGCAGGCGCGCGGCGAGCGAACCGGCCGTGGAACGAGTCCGCGGCCGCGCGCTACGGGCTGGCAGTCGTCTCCGTGGCGGCGGCCACGCCGCTGATGTTCGGGCTCTACATGCTGCCGGGCATCCAGCGCGGCAGCGTCCCCTTCATCTTCTACTTCGTCGCCGTCATCGCCGCCGCCATCTACGGCGGGCGCGGGCCGGGGCTGCTGGCCATCCTGCTCTCGGCGCTCACGGCCAACTACTTCTTCCTCGGCGCGCTCGCCGCCTTCTCGTTCGACCTGTCGGACGTGCTCCAGACGGCCGTCTTCGTCGTCGTCTCGCTCGCCATCTCGGCGCTGGCCGACCGCACGGCGCGCGCCGAGTCGTCCGCGCGCCGCCACCGCGAGTCTTTGCGCACGACGCTGCGGAGCATCGGCGACGCCGTCATCTCCACCGACGTCGAGGGGCGCGTCCGGTTCATGAACCCGGCGGCCGAGCGCCTGACCGGCTGGCCGCTCGACGAGGCGCTCGGCCGCCCGCTCCGCGAGGTCTTCCACATCGTCAACGAGATGACGCGCGAGCCCGTCGAGAGCCCGGCCGAGAAGGTGTTGCGCGAGGGCCGGGTCGTCGGGCTCGCCAACCACACCGTGCTCGTCGCGCGCGACGGGAGCGAGCGCCCCATCGAGGACAGCGGCGCCCCCATCCGCGACGCGCGCGGGAACACGACGGGCGTCGTCCTCGTCTTCCACGACGACACCGAGCGCCGCCGCGCCGAGCGCGAGCGCTCGCTGCTGGCCGCCATCGTCGAGTCTTCGAGCGAGGCCGTCATCGGCAAGTCGCTCGACGGCGTGATTACGAGCTGGAACGCGGCGGCCGAGCGGATGTACGGCTACACGGCCGAGGAGGCGGTCGGCCGGCACGTCTCGCTCATCGTCCCCGAAGATCAGAAGGGCGACCTCGACGAGATCATGGGGCAGCTCCGGCGCGGCGAGCGGGTCGAGCGCGCCGAGACGGTGCGCGTGCGCAAGGACGGCTCGCGGCTCGACGTCTCGCTGGTCGTCTCGCCCATCCGCGACCCGTCGGGGCGGCTGGTCGGGGCCTCGACCGTCGCGCTCGACGTCTCGGAGCAGAAGCGCGCCGAGGGCGAGCGCGCCGAGTTGGCGCGGCTCGTCGGCCACGAGCGCGAGCGGCTGCGCAACCTCGTCGCCAACGTGCCCGGCGTCGTCTGGGAGGCGTGGGGCGAGCCCGACGGGGGGACGCAGCGCATCAACTTCGTCAGCGACCACGTCCAGACGATGCTCGGCTACACGAAGGAGGAGTGGCTCTCGACGCCCAACTTCTGGCTCTCCATCGTCCACCCGGAAGACCGCGAGCGCGCCGCCGCCGAGGCGCGCGCCATCTTCGAGTCGGGCGGGGGCGGCGCGAGCCAGTTCCGCTGGCTGAGCAGGGACGGCCGCAGCGTCCACGTCGAGGCGCGGTCGCGGGTCGTCCTCGACGGCGGCGGCCGCCCCGCCGGCATGCGCGGCGTGACGATGGACGTCTCCGAGCGCAAGCGCGCCGAGGGGCGCCTGCGCTTCCTCGCCGAGGCGAGCCGCGTCCTCGGCTCCACGCTCGACTACGAGACGACGCTCGAAGGGCTGGCGCGGCTCGCCGTCGAGGCGATGGCCGACTACTGCCTCGTGGACCTCGTGGACGACGACGGGCGCGCGCGCCGCGTGGCCGCCACGCACCGCGACCCGGCGCTGCGGCCGCTGGTCGAGCGGCTGCGCGAGTTCCCGCCCGGGCCGCAGAGCGCGGGCGTCCCGCGCGTCCTGCGCACGGGGCGGCCCGAGGCCGTCCCCGAGGTGACGCGGGAGTCGCTGCCCGCGCTGGCGCGCGACGCCGAGCACGCGCGCGTGCTGGAGGAGCTGGGGCTCAAGTCGTTCCTCACCGTCCCGCTGGTCGCGCGGGGGCGCACCATCGGCGCGCTCACCTTCGCCTCGACGCGCGCGGCGCGCGCCTACGCGCCCGGCGACGTCGCCTACGCCGAGGAGATAGCCTCGCGCGCCGCGCTTGCCATCGAGAACGCGCGCCTCTACGGCCGCGCGCAGGAGGTCAACCGCGCCAAGGACGAATTTCTCGCCACGCTCTCGCACGAGCTGCGCACGCCGCTGACGCCCATCCTCGGCTGGACGCACATGATTCGCTCGGGGCGGCTCGGCGGGGACGAGACAGTGCAGGGCATCCGCGTCATCGAGAAGAACTCGCAGTCGCTCTCGCGCCTCATCAACGACCTGCTCGACATGTCTTCCATCCTGTCGGGCAAGATGAGGATAGAGCGCGCGCCGGTCGAACTCTCGTCGGTCGTGCGCGAGGCGGCCGACACCGTCCGGCCGCAGGCCGACGCCCGCGCCGTCGCGCTCGACGTCGAGACGGACGGCGCGGCGGTCGTCAGCGGCGACCGCACGCGGCTCGTCCAGGTCTTCTGGAACCTCCTGCACAACGCCGTCAAGTTCTCGCCCGAGGGCGGGCGCGTGCTCGTCCGCGTCGGCGGCCGTGACGGCGCGGCGCGCGTCGAGGTCGAGGACGACGGCTCGGGGATAGCGCCCGAGTTTTTGCCGCACGTCTTCGAGCGCTTCCGCCAGGCCGACATGGGGACGACGCGCGCGCACGGCGGGCTCGGGCTCGGGCTCGCGCTCGTCAAGAGCTTCGTCGAGGCGCACGGCGGCCGGGTCGCGGCCGAGAGCGCGGGCGAGGGGCGCGGCAGCCGGTTCACGGTCGCGCTCCCGGCGGCCGAGGGCGCGGGCGGCGCGCGCCGACAGTCGGACGACCTCGCGCCCGGCGCGGCCGAGTCGCGCCCGGGGGAGTCGCGCCGCGTCCTGCTCGTCGAGGACGCGCCCGACACGCTCGACATGCTGCACGTCGCCTTCGAGGCGCGCGGCTACGTGACGACCGCCTGCGCCACGCCCGAGGAGGCGCTGAGCGTTGCCGAGTCGGGGCGCTTTGATATAATCGTCTCAGACATCGGTCTCCCACGAATAGACGGGTACGAGCTGATTGGGCGGCTGCGCGAGCTGCCGCAACTCCGCGAGACGCCGGCGCTGGCGCTGACGGGCTACGCGGCGCAGCGCGACGCCGAGGCGGCGCTCGCCGCCGGCTTCGACGCGCACGTCGCCAAGCCCGTGGACCCGGCCGAGCTGGCCGAGCGGATGGAACAGTTGCTGCGGCGCGGGCAGCCGCCCGCGCCGCGGCCGTGAGACGCCGGCGGCCGCGTCAATTTTTCCCTAGGAAGATGCACCAAACAATGCCCCACCCCGACGAAGGCCGCGTGGCCCCCGGCGCGCTCGGCGAGAACGGACGCGACGGGCGCCTGCGGCGCGTGCTCGTCGTGGACGACGCGCCCGACGTGACCGAGATGCTGGCGCTGATGATGACCTACGCCGGCTACGAGGTGCAGACCGCCTTCTCGGCCCCCGAGGCGCTCGACGTCGCGCGCGCTCACAGCTTCGACGCCGTCATCTCGGACATCGGCATGCCGGGGATGAACGGCTACCAACTGGCCGAGGCCCTGCGCGCCACGCCCGGCTACGAGAGCACGCCGCTCATCGCCGTCACGGGCTTCGTCCACTACGAAGACCGCGAGCGGGCGCGCCGCGCCGGCTTCGACGACTTCCACCACAAGCCCATCAACCCCTCCGCCCTCATTGACGCGCTCCGCCGCCTCTGCGGCTGAAAGGGCGCGGCGGGCGGAAGACGGAGCCCGAGAGCAAAAGGCTGAAGGGAGAAGACGGCCGCGGGCGCGTCCCTCGTCACCGAGCGATGACTGGGGACGCGCCCGCGCCGTCTTCACTCTCTACACTTCCCTTTCGCCTTCCCCCCGGCCTTCCTGGCCGGCTTCGCCGCCGCGCCGGTTCGTGCTATTTTCGTGGACTCGACTTCGGGCGCGGAATCTTCGCGGGCCAGCCTGTGCGTAAGGGGACGAAAGAGCGATGGAGGAGATAGAGGGCGGGGCTCTCCCGGCGGAGCCGGCGGGGGGCGAGGGCGACGCCGCGCGCGTCCGCGCGGGGGAGGGGCGCGCGGGGCTGGCCGAGGTCTTCGGCGGGCGGGGGGCGCTGCTGGCGGCGGGCGCGCTGCTCGTCGGCGCGGTCTTCTGGTACTTACAGTTCTCGACCGCCTCGCTCTGCTGCGGCGACTACGACGCCTACTACCACTTCCGCTGGAGCCGTATGCTCTGGGAGGGGCTGACGTCGGGCAGCTTCCCGCCCTCGTTCGACGCGCTGCCGCTCACCACGCTCAACCCGCGCGACTACGTAGACCACCACTTCCTCTTCCACATCTTCCAGATTCCGTTCACCTTCTTCTCGGACTTCCAGACGGGCGCGAAGATAGGGACGTGGCTCTTCTCGTGCCTCGCCGTGCTCTCGTGCTACTGGCTGATGCTGCGCCACCGCCTGAGCTACCCGCTCGTCTGGCTGGTCGCGCTCGTCGGCAGCTCGGCCCCGTTCCTCTACCGGATGAACATGGGGAAGGCGATGCCCTTCACCATCATCCTGCTCGTCGCCGGCATCCACCTGATGTTCGAGCGCAGGTACAACTGGCTGCTGCCGCTCTCGTTCGTCTTCGCGCTGACCTACGACATGTTCGCGCTGCTGGTGGCGGCCGCGCTGATGTGGGCGTTCGTCGTCCTCTGGGGCGAGCGGCGCGTCGAGTGGAAGCCGGCGCTGCTGGTCGCCGTCGGCTCGGCGCTCGGCTTCGTCATCAACCCGTACTTCCCGCACAACGTCCGGCTGATGTACGAGCACCTTCTGATGAAGGTCACGGCGCAGGACTTCTCGACGACCGTCGGCTCGGAGTGGTACCCCTACAGCACCTGGGAGTTTCTGGGGAACTGCGGCGTGGCGCTGGCGGCGATGCTGGCGGGCTACCTCGCCTTCAAGGACTCGGCCTCGCGCGACCGGCAGAAGGCGCTGCTGCTGCTGCTCTTCTCCACCCTGCTGATGCTGGCCAACATGCGCTGGCGGCGCTTCGCAGAGTACTTCCCGCCGTTCGCCGTCCTCTTCGCGGCCTTCGCCGTCGAGCCGATCATCCGCCGCGCGCGCGAGCGCCACGCCCCGCGCGAGCCCGCGCAGGACGCGGGCGAGCCGGACGACGCGCCCGCGCGCCTCCTCCCGCCCGGCCGCGTCGAGAACGCGCGCGCGTGGGAGATGATTTACGTCGCGACGGCCTTCGTGCTGCTCGCCGCGCCGCTCGTCTGGTACGCGCACGTCACGTCGAAGGACATCGCCGGCATGGCCGGCCCCGACAACTACAAGGGCGGCTCAGAGTGGCTGGCGAAGAACGCCGAGCCCGGCGAGCTGATAGTCAACACCGACTGGGACGACTTCCCCAAGCTCTTCTTCTACAACCCGCAACTGGCCTACGTCTCGGGGCTCGACCCGACCTACCTGCTCGACAAGGACCGGCGCCTCGCCGAGCTGCACGGCCGCATCACTATCGGCCGCGAGCTTTCCGACGACGAGATAGCCAACCTCGGCCCGCTCATCCGCGACAACTTCTGCGTCGGCGAGGGCGAGCGCCGTCGCTGCGCGCGCTACGTCTTCACGGACCACGAGCACGAGGACTTCTTCAACCACGCGCTCGACAGCGGCTGGTTCGACGAGGTCTACACCGACGGCGACTGCTCCATCCTCCGCATACGCGAGGAGAAGGGCCCGCCCCCGCCCGACAACCTCCCGCCCGGCGGCGAGGGCGACGGCGAGCGCGAGCCCGACGCCCCGCAGGAGAACTGAGCCCGCCGCCGCCGCGCCGCCTTCGGCCGGCCCTTCACTCGCCGCGGGGCTTGACCGCGAAGACCTTGACGCTCGCCGCGTAGTCGTTGACGTCGTGGCGCGCCAGCAGGTCGCGCAGGTCGCCGTGCAGCTCCTCGCCGCGCGGGGCCGGCGCCGGCGGGGCGCAGCACGAGACGGCCGCCCCGGCCTGAACGGCCGCTGCCGGCTCGGCGGGCGCGCAGCACGAGGCCGCCACCGGCAGACTCTTCGCCGCCCGCCCCTCCGCGCCCGGCGCGTCCTCCTTCATCGCGGGCGAGCAGCAGCCCGACTGGTTCTCGACCTTCGAGTAGGCGTTCAAATCCGCGCCCGAGTCAATGACGGCGACCTCGGCGAAGCCGGCCTCGGCGAGCCCCCGCCTGTACTCCTCGACCGGAATCGCGCCCGCGATGCAGCCGACGTAGGCCAGCAGGTCGCCGCTCAACTCGGCGGGCAGAGCGCGCTTGAGCGCGATGTCGCTGACGGCGAGGCGGCCGCCCGGCTTGAGCACGCGCGCTATCTCGCGGAAGACGGCCCGCTTGTCCGGCGCGAGGTTGATGACGCAGTTGCTGATGACGCAGTCCACGGAGGCGTCCGCCAGCGGCAGCCGGTCAATCGTCGCGAGGTGGAACTCGACGTTGTCGGCCGCCCCGCCCTCCAGACGCTTCGCCGCGTTGCGCCGCGCCAGCTCCACCATGTCGGGCGTCATGTCTACGCCGACGGCGCGCCCCGCGGGGCCCACCTTCTCCGCCGCGAGGAAGACGTCGAGGCCGCCGCCCGACCCGAGGTCAACGACCACCTCGCCCTCGCGCAGCGAGGCCGTCGCCACGGGGTTGCCGCACGACAGCCCCATGTTCGCCTCCGCAGGGATGGACGAAAGCTCCTCGGCCGTGTAGCCGAACGCCTCGGCCACGGCGCGCACGCCCTCCTGCTCGCTCGACAGCCCGCTCCGCGCGACCGACCCGTACCGCTCGCGCACCACCCGCTCTATCCGACTGGACATGAGAACTCTCCTCCCCTTCCGCCAAAGTCTTGATTTCCGCCCCCGGCTCGCCTACAATCACATTCGCCTCGGCGAATATGAGAGCGCATCCTACACCCGCCGAACATATTCGTCAAGGCGCATGTGAGAGATATTTTCGCGCCGCCCCGCGGGCGTTGCAGCCGAAAAAAATCGTGCCGGAGGCGGCACGAAATTCGTATGATGTTCCTGGCCGAAAAGCTTCTCGCGGGACGCCCGGGGGGCGCGCGTTTTCACTAAGAGCGCGCGTCGGGCGTCGCGTCTGGCGTCGCGCCGCGCGGCCGTCGCGGCTTGCGCGAGGTCATGGGGGTTTGATTGGGGATGGCGAAGAAGGAAGCGCAGGTGGAACTTCTCTTCAGGGCTCTGGCCGACCGCACGCGGCTGCGGCTGCTGAACCTGATGGCGGCGGGCGAGGTCTGCGTCTGCTTCTTCGTCGAGGTGCTCGGCGAGAGCCAGCCGAAGATTTCGCGCCACCTCGCCTACCTGCGGCGCGCGGGCGTCGTGGCCGCGCGCCGCGAGGGCAAGTGGATGCACTACCGCATCGCGGAGCCCGCGGACGCGCACGCCGCGCGCGTCTTCGCCGAGGTCCTGGCGTGGCTCGGCGAGGAGCGCGAGATGCAGAAGGACCGCGCGCGGATGGAGAACATCTGCTGCGCGCCGCGCCTGCCCGTGCGCTTGCAGGGCGCGCCGCGCCCCGCCGCGCTCACGACTTAGCGGGCCGCGCCCTCAACGCGCGGGCCGCGCGCCGCCCCGCCCGCGCCGGCGGCGAACAGTTTCACCTCGACGACGACGGACTCAGTTCGACAAGGGAGGCAGTGAGATGTCTACGGTGATTGACTCGGCGATGCGCGAACAGCTCCTCGAACGCCGCCACAGGCTCGAAGCCGCCACGGCCGAGGCGGACGACGCGGCGCAGTTCCGGCGCCTGCTCGAAGAGGTTGACGCGGCGCTGGCGCGCATGGACGAGGCGACCTACGGGCTGTGCGAGGTCTGCCACGACCCCGTCGAGGCCGACAGGCTTCTGGCCGACCCGCTGGTCTGCGTCTGCCTGGGCTGCCTCAGCCCCCGGCAGCGGCGCGCGCTCGAAGAGGATTTGGAGCTGGCGGCGCAGATACAGGCGGGGCTTCTGCCGTGCCGCGAGTTCAGGCACGACGGCTGGCAGGTCTCATACCACTACGAGGCGGCCTCGCTGGTCTCGGGCGACTACTGCGACTTCGTGACGGCCGAGGACGGCAGCCTCTACTTCATGCTCGGCGACGTGGCGGGCAAGGGCGTGGCGGCCTCGCTGCTGATGTCGCAGCTCCACGCGATGTTCCGCGTGCTCGTGCCCCTCGGGCTGCCCGTCAACCAGTTGGTCGAGCGCGCCAGCCGCCTCTTCTGCGAGAGCACGCTCCCGACGCACTACGCCACGCTGGTCGTCGGCCGCGCAGACACGGCGGGCGAGGTCGAAATCTGCAACGCCGGCCACCTCCCGCCGATTCTCATGCGCGGCGGCCACGCGCGGCTCATCGAGGCGACGGGGCTCCCCGTCGGCATCTTCTGCAACGAGCAGTTCACCTCCGAGAAGTTCCGCGCAGAGGCCGGCGACACGCTCTTCCTCTTCACCGACGGCCTCTCCGAGTCGCGCGACCCGGCGGCCGCCGAGTACGGCTCCGAGCGCCTGCGCTCGCTGCTCTGCCGCAACCACTCGCTCGCGCCCGCCGACCTCATCGGCGCGTGCCTGCGCGACCTCGAAGAGTTCTGCGCCGGCGCGGCCCGGCACGACGACCTCACCGTCCTCGCGCTCCGCCGCGTGTGACCGGCGGCGGCCCTAGCTTCGGGCGGCGGGCGGCGGAATAACGGACGAGAGCCCGAGCTTTTATCGTCCGTCGCCCTGCGCCGACTCTTCCGCCGCCCCGACCACGGCCGACGCCCCCGCCGCCTTCAAGAACCGCCTCCGCGCCCGACTCGACCCCGCCCCCTCTCCAAACTTTTCTTCGCCCCGCGCGCGGGACTTTAACGCCGAACGTCTCGCGCCGCCCCGCGCGTCCGCGACGCCGCGACGCGCGGGGCGGCGGCTTGACAATCGAGGCTCGCGGGCTAGAATAGGTTTTCGCCTTCGCGGAGATGTGGCCGAGTGGCTGAAGGCGGCGGTTTGCTAAACCGTTATAGGTCAAAAGCCTATCGCAGGTTCGAATCCTGCCATCTCCGCCAGCAATTCTTAAGTAGTCAGTAGACAGCAGCCGGTAGTCAGTAGAAGACGGGTGAGTCCTACTGACTACCGGCTATCGTCTACTGACTACTTTTTAGCTTATGACCGTCCGCGTCCGCTTCGCACCCTCGCCCACCGGCTACCTGCACATCGGCTCGGCGCGCACCGCGCTCTTCAACTGGCTGTTCGCGCGCAAGACCGGCGGCAAGTTCCTCCTCCGCGTCGAGGACACGGACTTGCAGCGCTCGACCGACGAGTCCACGCGCTCCATCCTCGAAGGGCTCGCCTGGCTCGGCGTCGCCGACTACGACGAGGAGATAGTCTTCCAGTCGCGCAACGCCGACAAGCACCGCGCGGCGGCCGAGCGGCTCGTCCTTGAGGGGCGCGCCTACCGCGACTTCACGCCCAAAGGCGAGCGCGCCGACGCCAACGTCAAGCAGGAGGTCGCCGAGCGGGCGCGCGAGCGCGCCGCCGAGAACGCCGACCAGCGCGCCAACCCCTTCCGCGACCTCGCGGCCGACGAGTCCGAGCGCAGGGCGGCGGCGGGCGAGCCCTACGCCGTCCGCCTCAAGGTCTCGCCCGAGGGGCGGACGCGCTTCGCCGACGCCGTCTACGGCGAGCAGACGCGCGAGCACTCGGAGATAGAAGACCTCGTGCTGCTGCGCTCGGGCGACCTCTCGCCGCTCTACAACCTCTCGGTCGTCGTGGACGACATCGAGATGGGCGTCACGCACGTCATCCGCGGCCAGGACCACCTGACGAACACGCACAAGCAGGTGCTCCTCTACGAGGCGCTCGGCGCGCCCGCGCCGACGTTCGCGCACCTGCCGCTCATCCTCGCGCCTAACAAGGCCAAGCTCTCGAAGCGCAAGCACGGCGAGGTCGTGAGTCTGACGACCTACCGCGACCGCGGCTTCATCCCCGCGGCCTTCCGCAACTACCTCGCGCTCCTCGGGTGGTCGCCCGCGGAGGAGAACAAGGAAATCATGTCGCTCGAAGAGCTGGTCGCGCTCTTCTCGCTCGAAGGCGTCCACCGCTCGAACGCCGTCTTCAACTTCAGCGACAGCGACCCCCGCCAATGGACCGACCAGAAGGCGCTCTGGATGAACGCCGAGTACCTGCGCACGATGCCGCTCGCCGAACTGCTCCCGATGGTCCGGGCCGAGCTTGAGTCGGCGGGGCTCTGGCGGCCGGAGTACGGGGCGGCCGAGGCCGACTGGCTCGCCCGCACGGTCGAGTTGATACGCCAGCGCTTCATCACGCTCAAGGACTTCTCGGGGCAGGGGCGGGCCTACTTCGCCGACGAGTTCGAGTACGACCCTTCGGCGGTGGCGAAGAATTTGAAGAAGGACGCCTCGCTGCGCGAGCTGCTGCCCGCGCTGGCCGGGCGGCTGGAGGCGGTCGAGCCCTGGAACGTCGAGACGGCCGAGCAGGCGCTGCGCGCCTTCGCCGACGAGCGCGGCGTCAAGGCCGGCCTCCTCATCAACGCCTCGCGGACGGCGCTCACCGGGCAGGCCGTCGGCCCCTCGATGTTCGACGTCTTCGACGTCGTCGGGCGCGCCCGCTCCGCCGCCCGGCTGCGCGCGGCCGCGCAACTCGTCTGAGCCCGCGCCCGCGCGCGGCTCACCCCGAACCGATTTTGAAAGGTCTTCCGGCGATGATTAAAAAACTGCTGCTCACCACGACTCTCGTCTTCGCGCCCGCGGGCGCGTCGGCCGCGCAGAACGCGAACACGCCCGCGACGCGGGCGGCGCGCGCGCAGGCCGCCCCGCCGCCGCAGGAGGCCGCGCCCGCCGCCGCCGGACGCCAGGCCGCGCCGTCCGCGCCGGCGCGGCGCAACACGCGCGCGGCCGCCGCCGGCGACGCGCAGACCCGCGCCGTCCGCGAAGCCTTCGACTCACTCGTGGACGGCATCCGCCGCGCCGACGCCGACGCCGTGATGGCGCTCTACTGGAACTCGCCGCAGCTCAGCGTCTTCAACAACAACGGCACGGTCACGAAGACCTGGGAGCAGGCGAACAGCAACCGGCAGAGCCTCTACGAGAAAGTCTCCGACGTGAAGCTCGACGTGCGCGACGTGCGCGTCAAGACGCTCGGCCCCTCGGGCGCGGTCGTCACCTGCCTCTGGGAGCAGTCGCAGACCGCCGACGGCCAGCCCGAGCGCGCGACGGGGCGCCTGACCATCGTCTACCAGAAAATCGGCTCGGCGTGGAAGATAGTCCACACCCACACCTCGCCCGACAAGCCCAACCCGGCGAACCTGCTGCCGTCGGAGCGCGTGCCCGTCAGCCCCGAGGCCACGCCGGTCAGGCCGCCCGTCAAGCCCTGAAAAAATTGAAAGGCGCGACCCGTTTCGCCATAACGGGTCGCGCCTTTTGCGCTTAGCACTTCCGACAATTGTGTCCGTGGGCTTCGACGACCTGCACAGGAGAGTCAGGGTCGCTGAGATGCGGCCGGCCTTGGCGCCACAACAACGTCCGGTATTATACACAACGCGCCGCCAAAAGGTGAAAAAAATTTACGATGACGGCTAGACAGCAAAGCCCGATTTAAGTATAGTTTCCACGCTTGAGGTACCTCAATTTAAAGTAATTCAGGAGAACGATCCATGCGCAAGACTTTAGCACTTCTGGCGTTGGCCGGCGTCGCGAGCCTCGCGGCCTGCGGCGGTGGCGAGAATGCCAACAACGCCAACAACACCAACTCCGGCAACATGAACTCCAGCAACATGAACTCCGGCAACACGAACACCGGCGGCAACATGAACACTGGTAACATGAACTCCGGCAACATGAACTCCGGCAACATGAACTCCGGCAACGCCAACGGCGGTAACATGAACGGCACCATGAACACCAACACGGGCAACGCCAACCGTGGTGGCAACACCAACACGGGCGGCGGCAACGCCAACCGTGGTGGCAACACGAACAACCACAACTAGGTTTCGCCGGTTCGTGTAAAAGTTCGAGGGCGCGATGTCGCGACATCGCGCCCTCAGCTTTTTCCGCGCCCTTTTCCGCACCGCAGACAGCGAAGCCCCGCCGCCGGATTCCCCCCGCGGCGGGGCTTTCGCGCGTCCACTACTCTTTCCGCCCGAACCCCCAAAAAGCCAGAAGCCCTGTCCCGGCGCTCCCCCAAACGCGTAGGACAAGGCTCTTGACTTAACGATGCAGGGTGGGCGTTCCCCCGAAACCCGCCCTGCAACCCCTTGGATGCTGAGGATAGTAGGGGTAAACGTTCGCGTGCGTTTCCCCGAACTATCACTTTTCTGTGACTGGCGCCACGAAGGCGCTCGAAGGCGCTCAGACGCCCGCGCGCCACGCTTTCAGCGCGGCCATCAACTGCGGCTTCTGCTCCGTCTCGGCGAAGGTGCAGGCGATGAGCACGCGGCGCTTCTCGACCAGCACGACCATGTGGCCGGAAACCTTGCCGAAGATGAAGTCGCCCTCGCGCTGGTTCTCCTTCTCCTGCGGCAGCATCGCGACCTTCAGCATAGCCCGCGCAGGGGCCGCCTCGCCGAGCCCGAGCACGTCCGAGGCGAAGCGCTCGAAGAATTCGCGCTTGAGAAATTCCTGCCCGCCCTCGCTCAGGTCTTCGGGGAATTCGCCGATGGTGGCGAGCACGCCCGGCCCGTCCGGCGTCTCGACGCGCGTGACGCGTATCGGAATCCTCGACCCCAGAGGCCCCTCGCCCGCGCGCGCGGTCGCGGCCGGCGCGGTCGCTGCGGCCGTGGGGCTCGCGCCCTGCTGCGCCCCGGCCTGCGCATGACTCTGCGCCCGCGTCTGGGTCGCGGCCACCAGGAAGAAAGTTAAGAGCGCGACCCGCGGCGCGGCCTTCGCCAGAAGGCGGCCGTGTCTGAGGAGCGAATTGGGGCGGCGTGTACTCTCCGCTGCATGCTTCCGAAACGAAATCATCGGCTTCTTCCCCCTTGGCCGGCCGGGGTGCAAAGCGGGCGCCGGAAGGTTTCGGGGTCGCGCCCGCCGCCGGGCGAGAAACTTCGGCTCGGGCGCGGCGCCTTTAATAGAACTACTGCGCCCTGCCGCCGACGCTCACACCGCAGAAGACCTGCGATGACTCGCATCATCGCAGCCGCGGCGCGGCCGCCGGCTCTTCGAGCCTGCCGGTCGCCGCGCGGGGCCGGCCCGGCTCCGCGGAGCGCGATTCACAGGGCGCTTCCCAAGGACGGGGCCGCCATCCGCGACATCGTCAGGGTCGTTCGGGCCGCGGCGGGGATAGGGGGACTAAAACGGGGCGGGCAAAAATAAGGAAGGCCGCCTTGACGGCGGCCTTCCCTTTTTCTCCTATGGCTCGGTGGACTGTGTGGATTAGCCTCTCTGAACTTCGTCTGCCTGCGGAACGATTCGCCGCTCCGTAAACTTTCGCTTCAGGGATTGACAGCCATAGGCTTGTACTGCGGTGTGGTGCTAATCCCTGTTCAGGAGACTCCAGCCACCTCACTGTGATTAGAACTCATATATTTTCGGATCACCTCCTTTCCAGTGTTGCGGCGATGATAGACGACGCCCCCGCGGTCGTCAACGATTATTTTCGGGGGTCGTCTTCGCCGGCGCGCGAGAAGGCGGGGAGGCCGCCGACGTAGGTGGCGTAGGCGTGCTCGACGCCGAAGAAGTAGGCCAGCTCGCGGTAGTCAGCGCAGTCGTGGACGACGAAGTCGGCGCGCTTGCCCGCCTCCAGCGTGCCCGCCTCGCCGCCGCGGCCGAGGCTGTAGGCGGCGTTGACGGTCGCGGCCGTCAGCCCTTCGGCCGGCGTCATCTTCATGTGCGTGGAGGCGAGCGAGAGCACCATCGTCATCGAGGGCGTCGGCGACGAGCCGGGGTTGAAGTCCGTGGCGAGGACGACCGCCAGCCCCCCTTCAATCATCGCGCGCGCCGCCGGGTAGCGCGACGAGCCGAGCGCGTAGACCGAGCCCGGCAGCAGCACGGGCTGCACGCCGGCGCGTGCGAGCGCCGCGACGCCTTCCTCGTCCGTGTGCTCCAGGTGGTCGGCGGTCTTCGCGCCGAGGCTCGCCGCGAGGAGCGCGCCGCCGCCGCGCGTCAACTGGTCGGCGTGGACGCGCAGCCCCAGCCCCAGAGCGCGCGCCGCTTCGAGCACCCGCCGCGACTCCTCCAGCGTGAAGACCCGCTCCTCGCAGAAGACGTCGCAGAACTCGGCCAGCCCCTCGGCGGCGACGCGCGGCAGCATCTCCTCGACGACGAGGCGGACGTACTCTTCGCGGCGGCCGCGGTGCTCGTCCGGCGTCTCGTGCGCGCCGAGGAAGGTGGGGACGTACCTGAGCCGCCCCTCCGCGTTCAGACGCCGCACGACGCGCAGCATCTTCAGCTCGTCCTCGACCGACAGGCCGTAGCCCGACTTCGCCTCGACGGTCGTCGTGCCCGTGCGCAGAAACCATCGCTCGCGGCGGAGGGCGGCGGCGAACAGCTCGTCCTCGGTCGCCGCGCGCGTCCGCCGCACGGTCGAGCGGATGCCGCCGCCCTCCGCGGCTATCTCCTGGTAGCTCACGCCGGCGGCGCGCTTCTCGAACTCGTCGGCGCGGTGGCCGGCGAAGACCGGGTGCGCGTGCGCGTCCACGAAGCCGGGCGCGACGACGCGGCCGCCCGCGTCTAACACCTCGCAGCAGCCGTCAATCAGCGGCTCGACCTCGGAGAGCGCGCCCGCCCTCTCTATCAGCCCGCCGCGGACGAGCATCGCGCCGCCCTCGACGATGGACAGCTCGCGCATCTCGGCGCCCGCGCGCGGCCGGCGCGGCCCCGCGAGCGTGACGAGCTGAGAACAGTTGACGACGGCCAGCGTGTCTGTCATTCGCTCACTCCGTTCGCTGGTGATGGGTGGCAGATGGTCGGGCGGCGGGTTCGGCGGACTACAGGCGACGGACGGCGACGACCCCGCCGCCCGCCGTCTTAACTTATCACCCGTCACTCGGAGGAGGTGTGGTCGTGTACGATGCGCCAGCCCGCGTTGGTGCGGCGGAAGATGAGCGTGAAGCGCCCGCCCGGGGCGTCCGCCGCGCGCTTGAGCCGCCAGCGCCCGAGGGCCAACATGTAGAACTCGCTGAGCGGCTTGACCTCAAGCTCCGTGAAGGCGAGCGCGCCCATCTTCTCGCGCGTGTCGTAGCGCGCCTTGTAGCGTTCGAGCACCGTCCGCCAGCCGCGCGTGACCGTGTCGCCCGAGACGAAGGTCGTCTCGTCCTCGCGCGCGTAGCCGTCCATGTAGCCCTCGACGTCGCCGCGGTTCCACGCCGCCGCCTGCGCCTCGATGACGGCGCGCACGGCCGCCGCGTTGCGGTCCTCCTTCTGCGAGCGCGGGGCGCGCCCGCGCCCCTGGTAGCCGAAGACGACCGCCGCCAGCGCCAGCAGCGACGCGAAGGTGAAGAGGTGTTTTCTTCTGCCCATCTGTTTTCCATGCTCCCTTCGGCGGCCGGGCCGCGCGCGCAGGATACGCAAACCCGCGCCGCGCGTCCAAGCCCCGGGCGCGCCGCGCGTCCAAAGCTCAGGCGCGGGCCGCGAGCCACGCGCGCACGTCGGCGCGCATCTCGGGGACGAACTCGTGCCCCGCGTCGTAGGCGCGCGTCTCGACGTCGGCCGCGCGCGTCCTCAGTCGTTCGGCGTAGGGCGCGACGCGCTCGGGCGTGTAGAACTCGTCGCGCGTCCCCGACAGGTGCAGCACTGACGCCCGCGTCTCGCCGTAAACGGGGCTCGTCTCCCAGTCGCCGGGCAGCCCGCCGCAGATGCCGACGACGCCGCGCAGCCGGTCGCCGCGCGTGAAGGCGAACCTGTAGTTGAGCGCGCACGACTGCGAGAAGCCCAGAAGGAAGACACGGTCGGCCCTCGCCACCCCGCGCGCGACGAGCGCCTCGACGACGCCGAGCACGGCGCGGTGGTGGAGCGCGATTGACTCCTCCGGCCGAAAGTTCGTCAGCCACCCGAAGCCGTACCGCAGGGGCGCGCCCGGCTCCCTCGGCTCCTTCAGGTGCTGGTGCGGTCCCTGCAAAGAGGCCACCGCGAACCCTTCGGGCGCGTGCCCGCGCGCCTCGCGCATCATCCAGCCCTTGTTGCTCCCGTACCCGTGCAGCGCCAGCAACAGCGGGGCCGGCCCCGCCCCCGGCGCGAACACGTCGTAGTACAGCCTCAACTCCGCCGCCAGCGACATCTCCGTCGCCGGCGCCCCGCCCTCCTGCGCCATCGCCCCCTCCGTTTCCGAAGACATAAAAACGCCCGCGCTCAGTTGACGTAGCCGCCCGGCTCGCCGCCCCCGCCGCCCTCCTCGCCGCCGCCCTCTCCTTCGACTTCGCCCGCGGCCGCCGCGTCGAGCGCGGGGCGGGGCGTCGGCTCCTCTTCGAGGCTCCAAATCTCGTACAGGTCGGGCGGGACTTCGGTGACGAAGCGCGAGGGGCGCTGGAGCACGCTCTGGCGCGAGGAGTAGTCCGTGACCATCAAAGGGTACGTGATGTAGAGCTGGTCGCGGGCGCGCGTGAGGGCGACGTGCCAGAGGCGGCGCTCCTCCTCCTCGCCCTCGGCGTCGCGCAGCGAGCGCGGCGAGGGGAACTTGCCGTCCGCCGCCCAGAGGATGAAGACGGCGCGCCATTCGAGCCCCTTGGCCTGGTGGACGGAGGTGAGCGTCAGCATCTCGTCCTCGTCGCCGCCCTCGACGACGTCCTCCGCCGCCACGCCCTGCGGCGCGCCGTAGCGCTCGGTCGAGAGCAGCGAAAGCTCCGCCAGGAACTCGTCGGTCGAGGAGTAGCGCGCGGCGTAGTGCGCGAGCTGGCGCAGGTCTTCGAGCCGCGCCTCCGCGTTCTCGTAAGAGTTTTCGAGGTGGCTCTCGTAGCCGCGCGCGAGCACAATCTCTATCTGCCGCCCCGGCGCGTCGCGCGCCTCGTCGCGCGCCAGCTCTTCGAGCAGCGCGCGGAACTCCGCCCAGCCCGCGCCGCGCTTCGCGACGGCCGCGTCCGCCTCGCCCCTCAGGACGAGGGCCAGCGGGTCGGGGGCGAGCTGGATGCGCTCCCAGATGCGGTTCGTGGTGGCCGCGCCGACGTTGGGGATGAGGCGCAGCACGCGCTTCCAGGCCAGCTCGTCGCGCGGGTTGGCGACGAGGCGCAGGTAGGCGACGACGTCCTTGATGTGCGCCTGCTCGAAGAAGCGCACGCCCGAGCGGATGCGGTACGGGATGCCGCGCCGCGTCAGCTCCAGTTGCAGCTCTAGCGAGTGGTAGTGCGAGCGGTAGAGCACGGCCATCTCGGCGAGGGCGACGCCCTCGTCGCGCAGCTCCAGCAGGCGCGAGGCGACGAAGGCCGCCTGCTGGTCGGCGTCGCGCGAGGGGACGAGCGCCGGCGCGAGCCCTTGCGAGGGCCGCGCCGCCCGCAAGGTCTTCGCGAACTGGCGGCGGTTCGAGGCGATGGAGACGTTGGCGACGGCGAGTATCTCGGGCGTCGAGCGGTAGTTCGTCTCTAGGCGGAAGACGCGCGCCTCCGGGTAGCGCTTCGGGAACTCGTAGATGCCCTCGACCGACGCGCCGCGGAAGGCGAAGATGCTCTGCGCGCCGTCGCCGACGACCATCACGTTGCGCCGCCCGACGGCGAGCAGGTCAACTATCTCGGCCTGCAGGCGGTTCGTGTCCTGGTACTCGTCCACGAGGATGTGCTCGAACTGCTCGCGGTAGATGCGCGCCACCTCCTCGCGCTCTTCGAGGAGGCGCTTCCAGTTGAGCAGCAGGTCGTCGTAGTCCATCACGTTGCGCTCGCGCTTGCGCTCCGCGTAGAGGCGGTCAACGCGCGTGATGGCCCCGGCGAGCGGCTCGAAGAAGGGGTAGCGGCGCGGGACGACGTCCGTGATGGGCGCGTCGGTGTTGGTGGCGAAGCTGATGATGTCGAGCAGGACTTCGGGCTTGGGGAAGCGCCGCGCCCTGGTGTCCACGCCGGCCTCGTCCACGCAGACCGCGATGAAGTCCCTGGCGTCCTCGGCGTCGAGGATGGAGAAGTTCGGGGTGTAGCCCAGGCTCTCGGCGTGGCGGCGCAGGACGAGGTTGGCGATGCGGTGGAAGGTGCCGCCCCAGACCCGGCGCGCGACGTCCCCGCCGCCCGTCAGGCGCTCGACGCGGCGGAGCATCTCGCGCGCGGCGCGGTTGGTGAAGGTGGCGAGCATGACGCGCGCCGGCGCGACGCCGTGCTCGACGAGGTAGGCGACGCGGTAGGTGATGGCGCGCGTCTTCCCCGAGCCCGCGCCCGCGATGACGAGCGCCGCGCCCGCCGGCGCGGTCGCCACCGCGAACTGCTCCTCGTTCAGCTCCTCGCGGTAGCGCGCCAGCCTGTCGGGAACCTGCGACCCCGCCGGCCTCTTGATGACGTAGCGTTTCATCCACCCCGGCTTATAGCACGCGCGCGCGCGGCGCGTAAATCGCGTCACGCCCCGCCGCGCCCGCGTGCTATCATGCGCCCACATCAGCGGAGGCCGCCGACTCACGCACGGGGGACGAAGTCATGTCTGTTCAAGAAGCCGCGCCGGTTCAAATGACCAGACGTAGTTTCACCGTCGCCGAGTATGAGCGCATGGCCGAGGCCGGCATCCTCTCGGAAGACGACCGCGTGGAACTCGTCGCCGGGGAGGTCATCAAGATGTCGCCCATCGGCAAGCGCCACGCCGCCTGCGTTGACGCGTTAAGCGAGATTCTAAGAGAACGACTGGGGCGCAGCGTCATCGTCCGCGTCCAAAACCCCATCCAGCTTGACGACTTCTCTGAGCCGCAGCCGGACGTCGCCGTCCTCAAGCGCCGCGACGATTTTTACAGGCACGCGCACCCGCGCCCCGAGGACGTGCTGCTGGTCATCGAGGTGTCGGACACGACGCTGGAGTACGACCGGCAGGTGAAGGCGCCGCTGTATGCGCGGGCGGGCGTCCCGGAGGTGTGGGTCGTCAACCTCCCGGGCGAGCGGGTCGAGACCTACGCCGATCCGGCGGGCGACGCCTACCAGACGCCCGGCTCACACGCGCGGGGCGAAGAGTTGCAGTCGCGCTCGCTCGCGGCGCTGCGCGTGGGCGTCTCGGAAGTCCTCGGCTAAAGTCCACCTTCCCCCCACGACGCGAACGCTCCGCCGCCGGCGGCCGGACTTCGAGGCCCGCGCCCGCGGCGGCGGCTCGGCTTTGCATTTGCGGCGGGCGGCGGGTAGGATGCTCGCACGGACTCTAAGGAAAATTCAGAACAGCAGCGAGGTCAAGCGCGATGAAATTTCCGGGCGGGATGAACCTGGATCAGATGATGAAACAGGCTCAGCGGATGCAGGAGAAGATGCAGAAGGAGATGGAGGAGATGGTGGTGGACGCCACGGCCGGCGGCGGCGTCGTCACCGTCCAGATGCGCGGCACCAAGGAGGTCGAGTCCATCAAGATAGACCCCGAGGCGGTCAAGGACGGCGACGTCGAGATGTTGCAGGACCTCATCGTCGCCGCCGTCAACGAGGCCGGCCGCAAGGTGGACGAGGCCATGAAGTCCAAGCTCGGCGGCATGCTCCCGCCGGGGCTGATGTAAAAGTGATGAGGGCCGAGGGCTGAGTGAAGGCGGGACGCCTCTCATCACTCAGTCCTCAGCCCTCAGCCCTCAGTACTCAATCCTCCTATGCTCGAATACTCCGAGCCCGTCACCAAGCTGATTGACGAGTTCAAGCGGCTGCCCGGCGTCGGGCACAAGTCCGCGCAGCGGCTCGCCTTTCACGTCCTGCGGATGCCGCAGGCGGACGTCGAACGCTTCGTCGCGGCGCTCGAAGAGGTCAAGCGCAAAATCGTCTCCTGCACGGTCTGCAACAACCTGACCGACGTTGACCCCTGCCGCTTCTGCTCCTCGACCTCGCGCGACCGCTCGATGATCTGCGTCATCGAGGAGCCCTACAACCTCGTGGCCGTCGAGAAGACGCGCAGCTACAACGGCCTCTACCACGTGCTGCACGGCTCGCTCTCGCCCATCCGCGGCCTCGGGCCCGAAGACCTGCGCCTCGCCAACCTGCTGCCGCGCCTGCGCCCCGACAACAACGACGGCGTCGAGGTGCGCGAGGTCATCCTCGCCACCAACCCCAACACCGAGGGCGAGGCCACGGCCAGCTACATCAGCCGCCTGCTCAAGCCGCTCGGCGTCCGCGTCACGCGCATCGCCATGGGCATGCCCGTCGGCTCCGACCTCGAATACGTGGACGAGGTCACGATGGACAAGGCGCTCGCCAACCGTCACGAGATTTAGTCGGCCGAGGGCCGTCGGCCGGAAGAGTAAGGCGGGAGGTTGCCACTGTGGCAGCCTCCCGCCTTTCGCTTACCGCCAAAAGGGACGCCCGGCTGAAGGCCGGCGGATAAAAAGCCGACGGCCGACGGCCGCTCAGAAACGGACGTGCTCGACGGGCGCGTCCGTTTTGCACTCGCCGCAGGCGTCGCCGTCGTCGTACCACTTGGCGTCGAAGTCGGCGAGCGAGAGGATGGGGACGGGGTCGGAGCCGGGCACTTCGAGCTGCGCGGGCGAGTTGCTGAAGCGTATGATGACGGCGCAGCCGATGACCTGCGCGCCGAGGTTGCGGACGAGTTCGACCGTCTCCTGCACGGCCTTGCCCGTGCGCGAGATGTCGTCCACGATGACGCACGGGTGCACCTCGCCGGCGTTGACGTACTGGCGGAACATGCGCTTGCCGTCCTCGCGCTCGGCCCAGTAAATCTGCTCGGCGTTCAAAGCCTCGCGGACGGCGAAGGCGACGGGGATGCCGCCCGGGCTCGGGCTGATGATAGAGACCTTGGGGAGCGCGCTGGAGACGTCCTTCTCAAGCCGCAGCTTGCGCGAGAGCGCCACGGCCAGCACGCGCGCCGTGTCGTAGTAGCGGAAGGCGAGCGGCATCTGGAAGTAGTGCGGCGTGTGCTGCCCCGAGGGGTAGACGAAATGCCCCTCGCGGAACGCCCCCGTCCGCTTCAGAATCTCCATCACCTCGCCCTGCTCCGGTATCAGTCGCGGCATCGTCATCGTCGTCGTTCTCCTAAGCAAAGTAGTCGGCAGACAGTGGTCGGTAGTCAGCAGAAGAACGCCCGGCGGCGAGGGGGCTTCGGGCGCGGCGTCGGCGCTCGCGGGCGCGGGGCCCTGCCGGCGACTGTCTACTGACTACTTTTCCCAAGCATACCACTACTCGGGCGCGTTTGGCCTACGGCCTGCGAGCGCGCGCTCGATGAGGCGGCGCTGGTCTGCGCCGAGGCCGGCCGGGAACGCGTCGCGCGCGAACCACTCGGCGCGGTCTATCTCGAAGTTCTTCGATAGTTCGCGCAGGCGCTCGGCGCGCATCGTGCAGCGGAAGATGACCTCGACCTGCCGGACGTGTTCGAGCGTGCGGACGAAGGCCAGCTCGACCGAGTCGAGTTCGAGCCCCGTCTCCTCGCGCAGCTCGCGCCGGACGGCCTCTTCGGGCTGCTCGCCCGCGACGAGGAAGCCGCCGGGGACGCCCCAGCCGCTCCCCCCGCGCAGGACGTGGCGCAGCAGCAGCACGCGCCCCCGCTCGTCCGTCACCACCGCCCCGGCCGTCACCGCGAACCGCGGCTGCGTCAGCCACACCCCCGCGCGCTTCAGCGCCCTCGGCGACCCACGCCACGCGCGCGCCAGCAGCCCCTTCAACATGCACGGAGGATAGCAGAGGCCGGCGGCCGGCGGTTAGAGGTTAGTGGTTGTGCTTTGAGCGCGGCGCGCGTAAGATTCGGGCAAGCAGAGGCCCCCGCGGCCGAAGTCCCGCGCCTTTCCGAGTCCCGTGCGAAAGGAACCCGACCCGAAACTTATGTCGAGCGAAGCGAAACAGGCCGGCGGCCCCGAGGGCGTAGCCAAGCAGGCACCGACCGAGCAGCAGGAGACGAAGCCCGGCGCGCCCAAACGCTTCGCGCCGGGGCAGACCGTCTGCAACGAGAAGAACGAGAAGGGCAAGCTCTGCAACGGCCACCTGAAGGAACTCAACACGCAGCACCCTTCGCGCGTCTTCCTGCGCGGCGACGACACGCTCTATCGCTGTCAGGCGTGCGGCGCGCTCTACATGGGGCCGCCGATGGGGCACGTCCGCGACGCCTCGAAGCAGGCGCGCTACGTCGAGCGCGACCTCGCCGCCATCCTCCGCGCCGCGGGCGGCACGCTCCCCGCCTACGACTACCCGACGCCCTCCTGGCGCGGCGAGGCGAAGCCGAAGCGGGTCGCCGCCGCCCCCGCCGCGAAGCCCGCCGCCGCGAAAGCCGCGGCCGCCGCCGCGCCCGAGGGCGAGACGCCCGAGCAGAAGAAGGCGCGCCTCGCCGCCGAGCACAAGGCCAGGCTCGCGGCGCAGGCGGCGGCGCCCGCCGACTCTTCCGCTTCGGCCGACGCGCACCGCCCGGCCGCCGAGGCGCAGGCCGCGACCGGACAGGCTTCGGCCGCGCCGCTGAGTCCGACGGCCGCCACCGCCTCGCCCGCCTCCGGCGCCGAAACCGTCTCCGACCTCGCGCCCGAAGCCTCGACAGAGCGGACGCCCGGCGCGCCGAAGGACGAGCGGCCTCAGGCGGCGGACGCCGCGCCGGCCGCCTCCGCCGAGGCCAGGCCGAAGGCGAAGAAGGGCGGCGGCGGCTTCAAGGTCGCGCCCGAGTTCCGCGAGCAGGCCGGCGAGACGCCCGAGCAGAAGATAGCCCGCCTCAAGCGACTCGTCGAAGAGGCCAAGCGCGCCGCCGGCAAGCTCTGAAAACAGAACCGCCCGCCGCCGCTCGCGGGTCGGTTTTTGCGCGTGCCCGAATTGCTTCGACGACCGGGGGGTTGAACGTGCGACACGAAAACACGCTCGAACTGGGGCGGGCGGCGCTCGCCGTCATAGACGTGCAGGAGGCTTTTCGCCCGCACATACAAGACTTCGCCGGGCTGGCCGAGCGCGTCGCGCGCGTCGCGCGGGGCGCGCTGCTGCTGAACGTCCCCGTCGTCGTGACCGAGCAGTACCCGAAGGGGCTGGGGCGCACGGCCGCCGAGGTGGGCGCCGCCCTGCCCGAAGGCTTCGAGCCGATAGAGAAGACCGCCTTCAGCTCGTGCGGCGCGCAGGAGTTCGTCGCGCGGCTCGAAGCGGCGGGCGCGCGGCAGGTGATGCTCTGCGGCATCGAGGCGCACGTCTGCGTCAACCAGACGGCGCACGACCTGCTCGCGCGCGGCTACCAGGTGCACCTGCTGACGGACTGCGTCTCCTCGCGCTCCGAAGAGAACCGGCGCGCGGGGCTCGACAAGATGCTCCGCTCCGGCGCGCTCCCCTCCTCGACCGAGCTGGCGCTCTTCGAGTTGATGCGCGACGCCCGCCACGAGCAGTTCAAGGCCGTCCAGAAGCTCGTCAAGTGAGCGCCCGGGCGCCGGGCGCTCAGGGCGCGCGGGCGCGGGGACGGCGACGCAGACGCGGCCTGAAGCCGGCGCGCTTCAGGCCGCGTCTCCGCGTCTGCGCGCCCCCGCCCGGCCGGTCGCGGCGCGCGGGCGAAGATGTCCGGCCTCGAAGGTGCGCGCGCCCCGCCGATGTGGTATTTATCTGAGCACTTCCTTCGCGCGGGCGCGGAACACCTTTCATCATGGAATTGCTTTCATCACTCAACGAGCGGCAGCGCGAGGCGGTCGAGGCGACCGACGGGCCGCTGCTGATTCTGGCGGGCGCGGGGTCTGGGAAGACGCGCGTCATCACGGTGCGCATCGCCTACCTCATCTCCGAGCGCGGCGTCGCGCCGCACAACATCCTGGCCGTCACCTTCACGAACAAGGCGGCGCAGGAGATGCGCGAGCGCGTCACGCGCCTCATCGAAGGCCGGAGGCTGGAGAGCGCGCCGCTCGTCTCGACCTTCCACTCCCTGTGCGTGCGGATGCTGCGGCGCGACATCGAGAAGCTGGAGGAGGGCTACACGCGCTCCTTCACCATCTACGACCAGGACGACTCGCAGCGCGTCGTCAAGGCGTGCATCAAAGACCTCGGCTACGACGACCAGCGCCTCGCCCCGCGCCAGACGCAGTCGGCCATCAGCCACGCCAAGAACTCCGGCCTCGACGCCGAGGCTTACGCCGCCCGCGCCGAGTCGCACGACGAGAAGCGCACGGCCATCGCGCGCGTCTTCCGCCTCTACGAAGAGCGGCTCGTCAACAACAACGCGCTCGACTTCGACGACCTGCTGATTAAGACCGTCCGCCTCCTGCGCAAGCGCGAGGACGTGCGCGCCCACTACAACGAGCGCTTCCGCTACATCCTCGTGGACGAGTACCAGGACACCAACGCGCTCCAGTTCGCGCTCATCAACTTCCTCACGCAGAAGCAGCACAACATCTGCGTCGTCGGCGACGAGAGCCAGTCAATCTACCGCTGGCGGGGCGCCGACATCTCGAACATCCTGAACTTCGAGCAGCACTACCCGGAGGCGCGCACCATCAAGCTGGAGCAGAACTACCGGTCCACCCAGACCATCCTCGACGCCGCCGACGCCGTCATCAAACACAACACCGAGCGCAAGGAGAAGACGCTCTGGACGGCCAACCCGGCCGGCGCGCCCATCCGCTACTACCAGGCGATGGACGCCGAGTCGGAGGCGCGCTTCGTCGCCGCCAAGATAGAGGAGCACCGCCGCCAGGACCCGAAGTCGCGCGCCGCCATCCTCTACCGGACCAACGCCCAGTCGCGCGTCTTCGAGGAGGCGCTGCGGCGCGCGGGGCTCGGCTACAACATCGTCGGCGGCTTCTCCTTCTACGAGCGCGCCGAGGTGCGCGACGTCGTCTCGTACCTCAAGCTCGCCCTGAACCCGCACGACTCGGTGGCGCTGATGCGCGTCGTCAACACGCCGACGCGCGGCCTCGGCAAGCAGACTTTGGACGAGCTGGACAGGCGCGCGAAGGACTACAACGTCTCGCTCTGGGAGACTATCGGCATCATCACCGCGCAGGGCGACGGCTTCAGCCCGCGCGCGGCCGCGGCGCTCAAGCGGTTCCAGACGATTGTCGAGGGGCTGGTGGCGCGCGCGCAGAAGGAGCCCGCCTCCGAGGTCGTCAAGGCGGCCATCCTCGACACCGGCTACGCCGACGCGCTCAAGGCCGAGAACTCCGACGAGGCCGAGAGCCGGCTCGAAAACCTTCAGGAGCTGGTCAACGCCGCCGTGGACTACGACCGGGACGAGGGCGGCGGGCTGCGCGACTTCATAGACGCCGCCGCGCTCGTCTCCGACACCGACCAGTACAAGACGGACGCGCCGGTGACGCTGATGACGATGCACTCGGCGAAGGGCTTGGAGTTCCCCGTCGTCTTCATCGTCGGGATGGAGGACGGGCTGTTCCCGCACTCGCGCGCGGCGGCCGACCAGGCGGAGATGGAGGAGGAGCGGCGGCTCTGCTACGTCGCCGTCACGCGCGCCGAGCGCTTCCTCTACCTCTCGCACGCGATGCGGCGGCGCGTCTACGGCGAGGAGATGGCGTCGGAGCCTTCGCAATTCCTGAACGAGATGCCGCTCGACTCCATCGAAGACCTCTCGCGCGGCGCGTCGTGGCTCTCGTTCGCGCGCAGCTCGTCGGCGGTGGAGTCGCGCCACACGGCGCGCGTCCTGCGCGGCGAGACGCCGAAGCCCGAGCGTCGCTTCGAGGGGAAGACCTACAACAGCGCCGACTCCATCGCCGAATTCTTCCGCCAGCGCGGCGACCACATACGGCGCAACGCCGACGCCGACCAGCGCCGCCAGCCGACGGCGCCCGCGCCGCCGCCGCCGCGCCCCGCCGGCGGGGGCGGACGCGCGCCGGCCCCGTCCTCGTCCTCGTCGGCCGCGGGCGGCGGCTTCGCGCCCGGCACGCACGTCAAGCACCCGAAGTACGGCCGCGGCCTCGTCCTGCGCCGCGAGGGCGTCGGCGACGCCGCCAAGCTCCTCGTCAGCTTCCCCGGCTTCGGCCAGAAGAAGCTCGTCGAGAAGTACGCCGGCCTTGAGAAAGCGTGACGCGAAAGGGGGAAGGGTGAGGGACGAAGGGACGGCCGGACGGCCTCCCCTCCGTCCCTCACCCTTCCCCCTTCAACTTTCGCCCTTCGGCCTTCGGCTTTCGCCCTTCGGCCTTCAGCCTTAGTCATTCAACTTTCCCCCGGAGTCAACGATGACCAGGCCGCTTCCCCTGCTCCCCCTCCTCCTGTTCGCAGTCCTGACAACACAGCTCCCGGCGGCGTCGGCGCAGAAGGCCGGGCGCGGGCGGCGCGCGCCGTCGAAGCCGGCGGCGGCCGCGGCGCCGGCCCCCGCGCGCGACGGGGCGTCGTCGGCGAAGCCCGCGGCGGGCGCGTCATCACAGACGAGGCGGCCGATGCGGCTGGTCGTGCAGCAGGGTCAGCACAGGCTCTCGAACGGCTTCATCATCTTCTCGCACGACGGGCGGCTGGTGGCGACGGGCGACGGCGGCGGCGGCGACGTGGTCGTGTGGGAGGCCGCGAGCGGCCGCGAGGTCAGGCGGCTGACCGACAACAAGGGCGACCCCGGCGCGCAGGACGTGGACGGCTGGCTGTGGGGCGCCTTCTCGCCCGACGGGCGGCTGCTCGCCACGAGCGCCGGGCCGAACGTGCGCCTGTGGGACTTGTGGACGGGCAAGCGGCTGTGGCTCGCCACGCACGAGGACAACGCCTTCTTCGCGCCCGACGAGGGCGGCCGCCCGCCCGTCGCGTTCGCCGCGGGCGGCGCGCAAGTCGTCGTCACGGGCACGGCCTACAGGATGACGTGGGACGCGCGCGCCGGGCGGCTCCTGTCGCGCGCGCGACACGCGAAGCCGTCGAAGGAGCTTGAGTCCTTCGACCTGCGGCCGCCGCGCGAGGCCGTCTCGCCGGGCGGCCGCTTCGTCGCGCGCGCCCGTGACGGGCTCGTCACCGTCGGCGAGAAGGCGACGGGGCGCGAGGTGGGACGCGCGCGCTTCCTCGTGCTGACCGAGGGGCGCACCTCCTCGATGCCCGGGCAGGTCTGGCACGACGAGTTGTACGCGCTCGCCGTCTCGCCCGACGGCCGCACGCTCGCCACCGCCGACGAGGGCGAGCAGGGCGACGACGAACACCTCATACGCCTCTGGGACGTGCGGACCGGCGCGCAGCTCACACGGCTGACCGGCGCTTACGCCAAAGGCGCCAGCTACCGCTTCACGCCCGGGGGCGACCTGCTCGGCGTCTCCTCCGAGCGCGGTGAGTTCTCGGCGCGCGGGCTGCTGAGCGGCAGGGAGGTGACGTGGAGCGCGGCCGGCCGCCTCGTCGCCCACCAGTCGCTCTCGCCCGACGGGCGCTACGTCGCCACGGGCGCGGGTCTGGTCGGCGAGGTCTGGGACACGCAGACCGGCGAGCGCGTCGCGCGCGTCGAAGGCAGGCTCGACGCCGGCGAGGACGCGAAGGAGGCCGAGTGGGGCTTCGTCGGCTTCACGCCGCTCGACACCGTCACGTTCTACCGCGACTCGGCGCACGGCGAGCCGCAGACGGTCACGCTCGGCGCGCGCGACTGGAAGGAGACGAAGCCCGCGGTCGAGCTGCCGCTCGCAGACCCCGAGCGCCCGTTCGTGATGACGCCGGACGGCCGCGCCGCCGCGTGGGAGACGGTAGAGGAGGAGGGCGGCGCGACCGTCCAGCGCGTCAACGTCTGGCGCGCGGGGCGCGCCGCCCGCGTGCGCTCGTTCAAGGTTGACTCGGACGAGGCTTACACCGACGCGTCGCAGCTCGCGCTCTCGCCCGACGGCGGCCGCGTCGTCGTCGCCACGGCGAACAACGGCGGGAACCTCAAGCAGATGCTCGTCAAGGTCTACGACGTGGACGCCGGCTCGCCGCTCGACACGCTCCGGCGGCCGGGCTTCCGCGTCAGTTCGTTCGCGTGGTCGCCGAAGGGCGACCTCATCGCCACGGGCGCGGGCACGGCCCCCGGCGAGCGCGCCACCCTCTGGGACGCGCCCACGGGTCAGGCCCTCCGCAAGCTCGACGGCCCGCAGGACGAGGTCGAGGAGTTCTCGCCCGACGGCCGCCTGCTGCTCGCCTACGGGCTCGACGGCTTCGTCAGAATCTACGAGGTGGCGACGGGGCGCGAGCTGTGCCGCTTCATCACGCGCGCCGACGGCAGTTGGGTCGTCGTAGACCCCGAGGGGCGCTTCGACGCCTCCGACCTCGACGAGATACAGGGCGTCCACTGGCTCGCGCCCGACGACCCTCTGAAGCCGCTGCCGCTCGAAATCTTCATGCGCGACTACTACGAGCCGCGGCTCCTCGCCCGCATCATCGCCGGCGAGCGGCTCGCGCCCGTCCGCGCGCTGTCGGAGGTC
>DASVUF010000310.1:0-4954 GCA_036387195.1 Pyrinomonadaceae bacterium
CCGCGCCGCCCGGCGCGCCTCCGCCTCCGCCGGCCGGGCCGCCGCCCGGCCGCCGCGACATCATCGCGATGATGGGCTCGACGCCCGAGACGAGCTGGATGGCCGTCACGCGCGTCGGGTCGGCGCCGACCGTGCTGGAGACGACGACCATCGTGCCCGGCTTCAAATCGGCGAGCGCCAGCGCCGGCATGCGCTCAAGCATCTGCTGCACCATGTCGCCGCCCATCCCGCGGCGCGGGCCGCCGCCGCCGGGGCCGCCCTGCTGCTGGCCGCCGCCGCCCGCCGGCGGGGCCCCCTGCGTGACGACGCGGCGCTCGCCGCCGCCCTGGCCGGGCGCGCCGCCGCCCCCGCCGCCCATCATCATCTGCGCCACCTCGGGCGGCAGTTGGAACTGCTTCAGGACCGAGTCGGGGCGGACGACGATGGTCAGCGGCTTGTTGTCCTGCGACTGCTCGATGGTGATTTCGTTCCGGGCGGCGTCCACGGCCTTGACCGTGCCGACGGCGGTGCGGAACGAGCCGGTGACGACCTCCTCGGGCGTGAAGCGCGAGCCGTCCTCGCTGCGTTCGCCCCTGGCGCGGAGCTGGTCGCCGACCTTGACCTCCTCGAAGGCCGACGGCTTGGCGTCGGCGAACTTGATGGAGTCGGGCGCGTAGCGGCGGAGCTTGACGGCCGGGCCGCCCGCGGCGATGACGACGGGCTTCGGCCCCTCGGCGGCGCGCGTCGTGATGGTGATTTCCCTAGTCTCGGGGTTGAGCGCGGAGACGACGCCGGTCACGCCGCGGCGCTGCCACTCGGCGCGGTCGCCCTCGCGCTTCTTCTCGATGTCGCCCTTGGTGTTGACGATGAGGATGCGGCCCATGACCGTCTTGCGGTCTTCGGAGACCGAGCCGCGCGCGAAGACGCGGTCGCCGGCCGCCATCTCGGCCAGCGTCATCGGCGTGGCCTTGTCCACGCGCGTCTCGCCCGGCGGGTTGCGGATGATGCGCGAGCTGTCGGCGACGACGACGACGACGACCGGGCCGGCGTCGGTCTTGACGAACAACTGCTTGGCGCCCTGGTCTACGGCCACGACCTCGCCGATGACGCCGTTGTCGTTAGCCTGCGCGAGCGCGGCGGCCGGGAGC
Source organism: Pyrinomonadaceae bacterium (assembly GCA_036387195.1). Lineage (GTDB taxonomy): Bacteria > Acidobacteriota > Blastocatellia > Pyrinomonadales > Pyrinomonadaceae > QHXN01. The sequence goes on from DASVUF010000310.1 coordinate 1,128, forward strand.
GCCAGCAGGACAAGCGCCAGCGCGGTCAGGAGTTTTCTCATCGGTTGGTTCCTCACGAGTCTGAATGACGCCCGGCGCGCGGCGTGCGTTACAAAAAGGCGCTGTCGGAAGTGTTGGGGGCCTGGGAACCCGCCGTGATGACAGTCTTTCTACGCCGCGGCCGCGCGGATTGTTCCCGAACGTCGGCCGAAATTCGCGGGCCCGCGGGCGTGCGCCCGCCCCTCGGCCTCGCGTCGGGAGCGCTTGAAGTTTCGGCTGTGGGGGAGGTCGGGGGGCGGCCGGGTTTTAGACGCCGACGCCCCGCGGACGGTTGGCACGACCCCTCGGAAATATTCCGACGCGTTGGACGGAAGGGGTGAAGGCGGAGGGCGGGAGGATGAAGGCGAGGCCGACGGCCGTCCCTTCGCCCTCCCGCCCGCCGGGGTCAGCGCGCGGGGGCTTTGAGGGCGGCCTCGATGGCGGCCTTGAGCCCCTCGTAGGTGATCTCTTTGACGCGGCGGCCGTTGACGAAGAAGGTGGGCGTGCCGTTGACGCCGAACTTCTGGCCGTCAACGAGGTCGCGCTCGACCTTCTCGGCGAAGCGCCCGGATTCGAGCGCCGCGTCGAACTTCGCGCGGTCGAGCCCGATGACCTGCGCGTACTGCTTGAGCTGCTCGGGCTTTAGGGCCGACTGGTTGCGGAAGAGGATGGCGGTGAAGTCCCAGTACTTGCCCTGCTCGCGCGCGGCCTCGGCGGCCTCGGCGGCCTTGCGCGCCTCGGCGTGCTGTTCGAGCGGGAAGTCGCGCACGACGAGGCGGAGGCGGTCGCCGTACTCGGCCATCAGCCGGTCGAGGACGGCCTGCGACGACGCGCAGGTCGGGCACTGGTAGTCGGTGAACTCGACGAGCGTCACGGGGGCGTTGGCGTTGCCCTTGGACGGCTGGTCGTCGGTGGCTATCTGGAAGACGGGCGCGGGCGGCGGCGTCAGGAAGGTCTGGACGCTCGCGCCGTTGCGGAGGCGTTCGGCGAAGGCGCCCTCCATCCGCTGCTGCTCCTGCCCCTGGAGGTACTCGATGATCTGGTACTTGACCTGCGCGAACTCGCCGTTGATGCGCCCCTTGTTCTTGTTGAAGAAGTCGAGCGCCTGCGTCTCGGTGATGGTCGGAGCCTTGGCGGTGATTTCGGCGTCGAGGACGGCGCGCGCCGTCACGCCGCGCTTCTGCGCCTCGGCGTTGAGCAGGATGTCGTTGACCTTCATGTCCACCTCGCCCTTGCGGATGAGGTAGACCTGCTCCTGCACGGCGGCGATGAGCGGCAGGAGGCTGTCCTCGACGTCGGCCGAGGTGATGTTACGGCCGTTGACGGTGGCGAGGACGCGCGCGCGGTCGGCCGGCGTGGCGGGCGGCGGCGCCGTCTCGACCGTCTTCTTGACGACCGAGGCGGCGCGCAACGTGTCGGCGAACTGCTTGGCGCGGTCCTGCTGGCGCTGCTCGTGCAGGTAGGTGATGAGGTTGTCCCTGACGTCGGCGAAGGCGACGGAGCGTCCGACCTGCTGCTCGATGCGCGCCTTGTTCTGGTCGAAGTAGGCTTGCGCCTCGGCCGGGGTCGGCCTGGGCGTCTTGGCCGTGATTTCGGCTTCGAGGAGCTTGGGGATGGGGACGCCGCGCTTCTTCGCCTCGGCTTCGAGGAGGATGCTGTTGATTTGCAGGTCGAGTTCGCGGCGGCGCGCCTCGACGACCTCCTGCTGGAGCTGCGCGATGCGCTGCTGCGCCTGCGCGCCGATGTCCGCGCGCGTGATTTTCACGCCGTTGACCGTGCCGAGCACCTCGGGGACGGGGCCCGCCTCGCAGGCGCAGGCCTCGGCCGGCGACGGGCCGGCGGGCTGCGGCGCGGGCGCCTGCGCGGCCGGGGTCTGCGCGGGGCGCGGCGCGGGCGTCTGCGCGGGGCGGGCCGGGACGGGGCGCGTCTGCGCGGGGGCATTCGGCTGGGCGGCGGGCGTCGCCGCGCCGCGCCGCGTCTGCGCCGCGGCCGCGCAGGCGAGCGCGGCCACGAGGATAATTGCGTAAAAGACTCTGCTCATAGTTTTCCGGTCTGACCTCGTTCGTCGAAACCAGGCTCGCGCCTTCGGTCGAGTTGTCTGCGGGATTTTATTTGACTGGCGCGGGGATACCCTGGGGCCGGCAATTCCCTGTTCGGCTCGTCCGGCGAGTCAGGCCGCCGGCGTCAGGCGCCGTCCGAAACCGTGAGCCAAGTTTAACACCGCCCCGCCCGATGCGCCACCGGAGCGCAAACGCGGGGGCGGGAGGCTGAAGGACCAGGCGATGCATGGAGCGACGCAGGGAGCGACGGCCGGCCGGCCGCCTTCCGACTACACCTTTCCGCCCACATCCTTTACCTTTCCGCTACCTTTCCGCCCCCATCCTTCGTCCTTCATCCTTCCCCTTGTTATCATCCGGCGGATGTCCCGGGCGGCGAGTGAGGGCTTCCGGCTGATGCTGGTGGCGGGCGAGGAGTCGGGCGACGCGCACGCGGCGTCGCTCGTCGGGGCGCTGCGCGAGCGCGCGCCCTCGGCGCGGTTCGAGCTGTTCGGCGCCACGGGCGCGCGGATGCGCGCGGCGGGCGTCGAGTCGGTCGTGCGCGAGGACGACCTCGCCATCACGGGGCTGGCCGAGATAGCGCGCGCGCTGCCGCGCTTCTGGGCCGCCTACCGCGCGCTCAAGCGCTCGGCGGTCGAGCGCCGCCCCGACGCCGTCGTGCTGGTTGACTGGCCGGACTTCAACCTCGCGCTCGCGCGCAGCCTGCGCCGGCGCGGCCTGCGCGTCGTCTACTACATTAGCCCGCAGCTCTGGGCGTGGCGTTCGCACCGCGTCCGCCAGGTGCGGCGCGACGTTGACCTGCTGCTCGCCATCCTCCCCTTCGAGCGCGACTGGTACGCGGCGCGCGGCGTGACGCACGTCGAGTTCGTCGGCCACCCGCTGGCGGGCGCGGTCAGGCCGCGCGAGTCGCGCGCCGAGTTCTGCGCGCGCCACCGCCTCGACCCCGCGCGCCCCGTCGTCGCGCTCCTGCCCGGCAGCCGCCGCAAGGAGTTCGAGCGCATCGCGCCCGTCATGCTCGACGCCGCCGCGCTCGTCTCGCGGGACGCCCCCGGCGCGCAGTTCGTCCTCGCGCTCGCCTCGCGCCGCGCGCCCGAAGAGGCCGCGCGCCTCCTCGAATCACACACGGCCGCCGGCGCGCTCGCGCCGCGGCTGCGCGTGGCGCACGACGAGGCGCGCGAGGCGCTGGCGGCGTCGGACGCGGCCGCGGTGTGCAGCGGGACGGCGACGCTCGAAGCCGCGCTCGTCGGCGCGCCGCTCGTCGTCGTCTACAAGGAGTCGGCGCTCAACTGGCACACGCTCGGCCGGCTGATAGAGGTCGAGCACTACGGCCTCGTCAACCTCATCGCGGGCGAGCGCGTCGCGCCCGAGCTGATGCAGGATGACTTCACGGGCGAGAGCCTCGCGCGCGAGCTGCTCGCGCTGCTCGAACCCGGGCGGAACGCGAGCGTCCGCGCGCGGCTGCGCGAGGCGACCGCGCGCCTCGGCGAAGGCGGCGCGTCGCTGCGCGCGGCCGACGCCGTGCTGCGCGCGCTGCGGGGCTGGAAGACCTCGTCGCCCTGACGCCGCAGACATCCTCGGTCAACTTCGGGCGCGCGAGTATGGACGACGGCGACGTGGGCGGCGACGGCCGGACACTTCGTCGTTGGCGGCGGGCCGGGCGTCGGCCCGAACCAATAGGCCGCGAGGACGCGCCGCCGGTTGCGGCCGCGCGGGGATAGAGAAGCGGGCGTGACTCTCCGTGTGAGAGTCACG
>DASVUF010000311.1:0-37709 GCA_036387195.1 Pyrinomonadaceae bacterium
CGCCGCCGTCGTCGCCGTCGTCGCCCTCGCCCGCACGCGCGGCGCCGTGCGTGAGCGGCGCGTCGCGGGGCGCAGAGGCGTAGGCGTCTTTGACGAGCGGCGCGAGCGAGCGCGGGTAGAGCAGTTCGCGCGGCGCGTAGGACTCGATGTCCGAGCGGACGCGCGCCCAGGCGTCGGCGCCGCTGACCTCCGTGGCGCGGAAGTCGCCGGTCGAGAGGTCGAGGAAGGCCGCGCCGTACGTGTCGCCCGCGCCGCAGACGGCCGCGAGGTAGACGGACTCCTTCGCCTCGACGAGGTGCGCGTCTACGGCCGTGCCCGGCGTGATGACGCGCACGACCTCGCGGCGGACGAGCTTCTTGGCCTTCGAGGGGTCTTCGGTCTGCTCGCAGATGGCGACGCGGTAGCCCTTGCGCACGAGGCGCGCGACGTGCGCGGAGACGGCGTGGTGCGGGACGCCGCACATCGGGACGGGCTGGCCGCGCTCCTTGTGGCGCGCGGTGAGCGTGATCTCCAGCTCGCGCGCGCCCGTGATGGCGTCCTCGAAGAACAGCTCGTAGAAGTCGCCGAGGCGGAAGAAGAGGAGCGTGCCCGGGTGCTGACGCTTCAGCTCCTGGTACTGCCGCAGCATGGGCGTCAGCGTTGAGTTCGTCGTCGTCATTTCGGTGAAAACGGCCTGCGTGAAGGGCGGATTTTCGCGACCGCAGGTTCGGGACTCAAAACTACCACAGCCGCCGCCGAAAGGCACGACAGCCGCGCCGCGCGCCCGCGCGCCCGTGCGCGGCGGCGCAGAAATTCCCCAACGGTTCGGGATACAATCGTGACGGCGTTCGTGGAGAGTCGCCGTCTCGGGCGCATTCAGGAGGGGGGGAAGGGTACGGGGATGAGTCTAGCCCTACAGGTCGCCACGCTCTTCGTGCTCGCGATACCCGTCGCGTGCGTCGCGTGGACGGTGACGCACGAGGAGGTCTTCCGCGAGCCGCGCGAGTTCTGCGTCGAGCGGAGCAGGTCCTGCGGCCGCTGGTGGCAGAGGAAGTTCTTCTACCTGTTCACCTGCGAGTACTGCTTCAGCCACTACGTCACGGTCTTCTTCCTCTACGTCACGCGCTACCGCCTGCTCTACGAAGACTGGCGCGGCTACCTCGTCGCGGGCTTCGCGCTCGTCTGGGTCGCCAACCAGTACATGAGCCTCTACGGCCGCCTGCGCCTCGACATCAAGAGCGAGCGGCTGGAGACGGTCATCAAGGAGAAGGTGGCGGAGAAGGTGAAGAATGGGGGGTGACGGGCGGCGCGCGGCGGGTTGGAGGGCGTACGCCGCGCGCCGCCTCAGCCGAAGAAGACTTCGGCGACGTGGTAAATCTCTTCGTCGAGGCGCTTGAGCTTGCGGACGGCGTCGTCGAGCGGGACGGAGACGACGCGCGCGCCGCGCAGCGCGACCATCCGGCCCCACTCCTTTCCCAGCACCATCTCGAACGCCTTGACGCCGAAGCGCGTCGCCAGCACGCGGTCGAAGGCCGAGGGCGAGCCTCCGCGCTGCACGTAGCCGAGGTTGGCGTGGCGCGTCTCGATGCCTGTGTGGCGCTCTATCTCCTGCGCGAGGTGGAAGCCGATGCCGCCGAGCCGCCCGCGGCGGTAAATCTGCTCCTCGGCTCCTTCTCCGAGGAAGTTCTCGTCCGGGTGCGGGTGCGCGTCCTCGGCGACGACGATGATGGAGAAGGCGCTGCCCTGTCGCTCGCGCTGGCGCAGCAGCTCGCAGATGCGCGAGATGCGGAACGGGTGCTCGGGGACGAGGATGACGTCGGCTCCGCCGGCGATGCCGCCGTAGGCCGCGATCCAGCCGGCGTGGCGCCCCATGACCTCGATGACCATCACGCGGTGGTGCGACTCGGCGGTCGAGTGCAGGCGGTCGACGGCCTCCATCACGGTGTTGACCGCGGTGTCGAAGCCGAAGGGGAAGTCCGTGCCGTCGAGGTCGTTGTCAATCGTCTTGGGGATGCCGACGAGCGGGAGGCCGTGCTCGTGCCAGACGTCGCGCGCGGCGCGCAGCGTCCCCTCGCCGCCGACGACGACGAGCCCGCCGAGGCGGTGGCGCTCCCAGGTGGCGCGGATGCGGGCGGGGTAGTCGGGGCCGTCGTTCGGGTTGGTGCGCGAGGTGCCGAGGATGGTGCCGCCGCGCGGGAGGATGCCCGTGACGGAGGCGCGCGTCAGCGGCTGGAGGTCGTCCTCGATGAGGCCGCGCCAGCCGTTCGTCACGCCTAAGACCTCGGCCCCCTCGGCGAGCGCCGCGCGCCGGACGACGGCGCGGATGACGGCGTTCAGACCGGGGCAGTCGCCGCCGCCGGTCAGAATTCCTACGCGAAGACCCATCGGAACACCTTGTGACCCCTTGAAAGAGACTGCCGATTGATTTGACTCGGAAACCACGCCTATAATCTCGCGACAAATCGCGGCGTGTCAAACAACTGCAATTTTTTAACCCGCGCGGCGGCGGCGAAGCGGCGCGCGCGAACGGAGGGCGCTTGGAAGAGGGGCTTTTGACGCTCGGCGTGGACACGTCCACCGAGAGGCGGAGCGTCGTCCTGCTGCGCGGCGGGCGCGTGCTCGCCGGGTCTGAGAGCGAGCTGCGCGAGGGCGGCTCCGCCGGGCTCCTGGCCGACGTGGACCGCGCGCTCAGGTCGGCCGGCGTCGGGCTGGGGGAGGTGGGGCTGTTCGCGGCGGCCGTCGGGCCCGGCAGCTTTACGGGGCTGCGCTCGGGGCTGGCGACGGTCAAAGGGCTGGCGCTGACGCTCTCGCGGCCGGCGGTCGGCGTGCCGACTCTGCACGCGGTCGCGTACCTTGCGCGGCCGGCCCGGCGCCTGGTGGCGCTGATACCGGCGGGGCGCGGCGAGGTCTTCGCGCAGATGCTCGCCGTGTCGGGCGACGGCCTCGTAGAGGAGCTGGAAGCCCCCGAGCACCTGCCGCCGGCGCGGCTCTTGGAGAAGGTTTCGCGGCTGGGCGGCGGCGTGAAGTGGGCGGGCGGCGGGGCCTCGAAGTCGGGCGGGCTGATACGCGGCGCGGCCGAGGCCGCGGGGCTCCGCTTCGCGGAGGCCGCCGCGGCGGGCGCGGACGCGGGCGCGGGCGAGTGGCTGCTCGCGCGCGACGCGGGCGCGCTCGCGTGGGGCGTGGCCGAACTCGCGCGCGCGAGGTTCGGGGGGGGCGGCGCCTGGGGCGCGGACGCGCTGGGCGCCATTTACGTCAGGCCGTCGGACGCGGAGTTGAAGGGCCAATGGCACGCGCAAGGTTGAGGGTGGAGCTGGAGCGCGCGGGGTGCGTCATCGTGCCGATGACGGAGCACGACCTCCTGGAGGTCGTCGAGATCGAAGAGTCCACGGGGCTCAGCCAGTGGGGCTGGGACGCGTACAGGGCGGAGTTGGAGAAGCCCGAGGCGCTGATGCTCGTGGCGCGCAGGAACGAGCCGGAGGCGCTGACGGGGCGGCGGCTCGGCGGCTACATCGCCTCGCGCATCAACGCCGACGAGTTGCACATCAACAACATAGGCGTGTGGCCCGAATCGCGCCGCAGGGGCGTGGGCGGGGCGCTGCTCGGGGCGGCGCTCGACCTGGCGGCGCGCGGCGGCGCTTTCGAGGCCGTGCTCGAAGTGAGGGCCGGCAACCTGCCGGCGCGGATGATGTACGAGCGGCTCGGGTTCGCGGTCGTCGGCGAGCGGAAGAACTACTACAGGGAGCCGGCCGAGGACGCGAAAATAATGACGAGGCGGCTGGCGCCACCCGCTTGATACGGGTGGGGAATTGGGCTAACATTTTGCCAACGGAACGACCGCGCAGGGAGTTTAGGCGGGCGAGACGCGCGGGCGCTCGAACACACCACTCCACGCATCTGAAAGGAGACATTCCGCAATGGAACTGACCAACACGGACGGCCTGAAGGAGGAACTGATCGCCATTGACCCGGAGTTCCGTGAGCTGGCGCGCGAGCACGGGCGCTACGAGCAGCGCCTGAGCGAGCTGTCCGCCCTCCAGTACCCGAGCGACGAGGAGCAGCTCGAAGAGGTGACCCTGAAGAAGAAGAAGCTGGCCGTCAAAGATCAGATGCAATCAATCATGTCCAAGCACCAGCATTCGGAGAGCACGGCCCACTAGGCGCGCCCTACGTGGACGACCCCCGGCGGGGTTTTGAAGGCACTCCCAAGGGTTTTGAGGGGACGGGGGACGCGTCAGTTCTGACGGGCGCCCCCGTTTCCCTTAGACGCGGTTTTTCCGTTGATTTTTCCGGCGGGGCGTGGGCTCGGGCGCGCGCCCCGGGGTGTTCGATGGTCAAAGAAGGTTATCCGTGGGTTCTCGTCCCGCTGGCGGCGGGGCTTCTGGCGGGTCTGCCCTACGTGCTCCGGGGCGGGCTGCCCTGGCTCGGGCTGGCGGCCGCGCTGCTGCTGCTGGCCGCGTTCATGGCCTACTTCTTCCGCGACCCGCAGCGCGCGGCCCCCGCCGAGTCGGGCCTCGTCGTCTCGCCCGCGGACGGGCGCGTGACGAGGGTCGAAAAACTCTCGCCGGGCGAGGCCGACTCGCCGACCGTCGTCAGCATCTTCCTCTCGCCCTTCGACGTCCACGTCAACCGCGCGCCGATAGCCGGCAAGGTCATCGACGTGACCTACACGAAGGGGCGCTTCGTCGCCGCCACCAGCGACAACGCGAGCCTCGTCAACGAGCAGAACGCCCTGACCATCCGGGGCGAGCACCTGACGGTGGTCTGCAAGCAGATCGCCGGCGTGCTCGCGCGCAGGATCGTCTGCTGGAAGCGGCCGGGCGACGGGCTGGAGCTGGGCGAGCGGTTCGGTCTGATAAAGTTCGGTTCGCGCACGGACCTGGTTCTGCCGCACGACGTCGAGGTGCTCGTGAGCGTGGGCGAGCGCGTCAGCGGCGGGGCTAGCGTGATAGGGAGGTATCGCATTGGCGGGTGATGAAGCGGAAGCGCCGGAGGCGGGCGCGCACGATGCGGCGAGGGAGCGGAGGGGCCTGAAGAAGGGGCTCTACCTGCTCCCCTCGGCCTTCACCGCGGCCAACATCGGCATGGGCTACTTCGCGGTCATGGCCGCGCTGCGCGGGTTCCAGGTGCTGGGCGGCGGGCCCGACGAGGAGAGCGTGCGCGCGGCCACGGTGCACTTCGACAACGCCTCGCGCGCCATCGGCTGGGCCATCCTGTTCGACACGCTCGACGGACGCATCGCCCGACTCACCAGGACGACCACCGAAATCGGCATCCAGCTCGACTCCATCGCCGACGTCGTGACCTTCGGCATCGCGCCGGCGGTGCTGGTCTACGCGTGGGGCTACGGCGGGGCCTTCCCCGAAGGCAGCCAGCCGCACAAGCTCGGCTGGTTCCTCTCCTTCATGTTCCTCATCTGCGGCGCGCTCAGGCTGGCGAGGTTCAACGTGCAGGCGACGAGGCCGCGCACCCTCGCAGAGGGGAGCGCGAAGGTGGACAAGAAGAACTTTCTCGGACTGCCGATCCCTGCGGCCGCGGGGCTGCTGGCGGCGCTCGTCCACTTCGCGCCGAGCCCCCTGTCCTCTTACGGCGACTACTGGGCGGCGGTCTACGGCGGGGCGCTGATGGGGCTCGTCGCGGTGCTGGCGGCGCTGATGGTCAGCACCATCCGCTACTCCAGTTTCAAGACGCTCGGGGCGGGGAAGCGCAGCACCATCAAGGTCATGCCGCTGCTCGCCGCCGCGGGGATGCTCGTCTGGCTCTTCTCCCGGTACGTCCTGCTCGCCATCGTCCTCACGTACGTCCTGCACGGGCTCGTCTTCCGCCTCGTCGCCATCTTCCACACGCGCCCGGCTGAGGAGTGACGCCGCCGCGCGGCGCGCCCGGACTCTCCCTCACCCCTTTCAAGGCGCGTCCGCGGCCCGGCTCTTCGGAGACTGGTTGGAGAACGCCGACAGCCCCTCCCGCGTGGTCAGCAGAAGCGTGTCGGCGACGTTGAGCGGCGCCGCCTCCGTGTTCTTATCCTCCCCGACGTAGATGCTGTTGATCTTCTTCCCGTCCTCCAGGTTGAGCACCACGCAGTCTTCACCCACGAGCGGCGCGAGGAGCACGCTGCCGTTGATCAACAAGGGCGGCGCGGCGACACGGCCGGGCATCTGGCGCTTCCAGACCTTAACGCCGTTCTGCGGCGAGAGGCAGTAGATGAAATTGTCGAGCGAGGTGGCGAGGATGCATTTTTCCGCCGCCAGAACCGTCTGCACCGCCGCCCCCGTACGCACGCGCCACTTGTAACGCCCCGTCAACCTGTCCAAAGCGAAGACGTACCCGTCGGCCGCGCCCGAGTAGACCACGTTCCCGTAGGCGGCGACGGGCGCGCGCAGCGCCTTTCGAGTCCGATAACGCCAGAGCGTCTCGCCGCTATCCTGGGCTAAAGCGATGATGTCACCGGACGTGTCGCTCGTGTAGAGCACTTCGCCGCGCAGGCTGTGTAAAAAGCTGAAAGGGGAGGAGTTGTACTTTATCCACTTGATCTCCCCCGACTCCTTGCTGAAGGCGTAAAGACGGCCTTCGGACGTGGTGACGAAAAGGCTTCCGTCGTTGAGGTTGATGTCCCCCCTGACGGGAAAGGGGAGCGTCCGCATCCAGGACGTCAGGCCGCTCTGGCGGCTCAGAGCGCGCAGGACGCCAGTGGCCTGCGGGTATTCGGATTTCGGCGACGGGAGGCTCTCCGAGGCGACGTAGACGCTTTTCGAGTCCGCGACAGGCGAGGCCGAAATGGCCCCGCCGATTTCGCTCCTCCAGGACAACCCGCCGTCGGCCAGACGTATTGAGACGAGCGAGCCGTCTCCGAGCGGCATGTAGACCTTCTCGGCGTCGGTCGCCGGCGTGAGGTTCGTGACGGCGTCGGTCTTATAAGACCACTTGGCGTAGACGGGCCTGGAGAGGTCGGTCAACCCTTGCGCGCGCAAGGGGTTGGGCGGATACGCCGCCAGATGAAAAATCGCCAGCAGCGCCACACAACTTCTGACGCGGCCGCCGAATCCCGTTTTAACTTCCATGCTCTTAAGGCGAAAAGGGCTCGCGCGATGCTTGGCTAAAAATAATTCCACAAACTATAATTCCCGACGAATTATAAAAGAAACGTTCCGAAGGCGTTAGTCCACGCAGGAGGCAGGCTTTTGAGCAAGCAACCGGATTCACACGACACCATCATAATCCTCGATTTCGGCTCACAATACACACAGTTGATCGCGCGTCGGATAAGGGAATCCAACGTCTACTGCGAAATACTGCCCTACAACACCCCCGGGCAGGCGGTGCGCGCGCGCGACCCTAAAGGACTGATTCTCTCAGGCGGCCCGGCCTCTGTCTACGACGAGGACGCGCCGAAACTCTCCTACGACCCCCTGGAAGAGTTCCAGTGTCCGATTTTGGGCATCTGCTACGGGCTACAGGTCATCGCCGCGGAGCGCGGCGGCGAGGTGCGCCCTTCGGCCAACAGGGAGTACGGCTACGCGCGCCTGCAGGTCACGGAGAAGGGCAGCCCCCTCTTCCGTGATTTGCCCTCCGAGATGGACGTCTGGATGAGCCACGGCGACCACGTCATCAAAGTCCCCGAAAATTTTCGCGTCACGGCCCGCACGGCCGACGCGCTTAACGCCCTGGAGGATTTAAGCGGGCGCATATTCGGCGTCCAGTTTCATCCGGAAGTGGCGCACACGCCGTTCGGGAAGCAGATTCTTCAGAACTTTCTCTTTCACGTCTGCGAGGCGGAGGCCGACTGGTCCCCGCAGGCCATCGTCGGCGAACAGATCGCGAAAATAAGGGCTCTGGTCGGAGACGAGAAGGTCATCTGCGGCCTTTCGGGGGGCGTGGATTCGACCGTGGCCGCGACGCTCGTGCACGAGGCCATCGGCGAGCGGCAGACCTGTATCTTCGTGGACACGGGGCTTTTGAAGGAAGCGGAGTTCGAGACGACCTGCGCCCTCTTCAGGCAGAAGATGAATCTGAACGTGGTGGGCGTCAACGCCTCCGGAGATTTCCTGGACGCGTTGAAGGGGGTCGTTGACCCGGAGGAGAAGCGTAGAATCATCGGCCGCGTCTTCATAGAGATATTCGAGCGGGAGGCGAGCCGGCTCGGCGGCGTTAAATATCTGGTCCAGGGGACTTTGTACCCGGACGTCATCGAATCCATCTCGGTGCGCGGCCCCTCCGCCGTGATAAAGAGCCATCATAACGTCGGGGGGCTGCCCGAACGTATGAACCTGAAGCTGATAGAGCCGCTGCGCGAACTCTTCAAGGACGAAGTCCGGACGATAGGCCGTGAGCTGAGAATCCCCGAAGACCTTCTGGGGCGGCACCCTTTCCCGGGCCCCGGCTTCGCCGTGCGAATCATCGGCGAGGTGACGCCCGAACACCTGAAACTGCTACGCTCGGCCGACCTGATCATCGAGGAGGAGCTGAAATTCGCGCAGCTTTATGACAGCGTCTGGCAGGCGTTCCCGGTGCTTCTGCCCGTCTCGACGGTCGGCGTGATGGGCGATTTCAGGACTTACGAGCGGGTCCTGGCGATACGCGCCGTGACGAGCGTGGACGGGATGACTGCGGACTGGGCGCGCCTCCCGCACGACGTCCTGGGGCGGATTTCGACGCGGTTGATCTCGGAGGTGAGGGGAATCAACCGGGTCGTCTTCGACGTCAGCTCGAAGCCCCCGAGCACCATCGAGTGGGAGTAGGCGAGCCGTTTTTTCGCCGAATCGCGGGGGCTTAAACTATTAAGCCTTTACATAATAAGAAAGAGCTTAACGACTAATCTCCCCGATAATCGCCGGATCGTAGGAGAAAGCCGACTCGCGACTGCGCTCACGCGCGCCCCGACGCGCGCCGAGGCCGGAAGTTTCTCACGTGCGGAAAATAATTCTGATACACTTGATTCAAGAGGGTTTGTTGTGGGCAAGCTGAGCGTGCACATAGAGAATTTCGGCTGTCAGATGAACGTCTCCGATTCGGAGCGCGCCGCGACGAAACTGCGCGCAGGCGGCTTTGACGTGTCCGATTCGGCCGAGTACGCGGACGTCATCATCCTGAACACCTGCTCCATACGTGAAAAGGCGGAGCAGAAGGTGTTTCAGAGGGTCGGCGAGATCAAGAGGGGGCGGGGCGGCAGACAGCCTCTAATCGGGGTGATGGGGTGCGTCGCGCAACTCGAAGGGGAGGCGGTTTTTAACAGCTCGTCCGCCGTGGGGCTCGTCGTCGGCACGGGGGCCGCGGACAGGCTGCCGCAGCTTCTGGAGCGGGCCTTGGGCGGCGAGCGGCGCGTGATTGACGTAGGCGAGAGACGGGAGACGGAGCCTTACGACGTCTCGCCTTCCGAGAGGCGTTCCAGGCACGTCGCCTTCGTCCCAATCATCGAAGGGTGTAACAAGTTCTGCACGTATTGCATCGTCCCGTTTTCCAGGGGGCGAGAGCGCAGCAGACCCGCGTCCGAGGTGGTCGAAGAGGTTAGAAGACTTCGGGACGGAGGCTTTCAGGAAGTCCAACTGATCGGGCAGAACGTGAACAGCTACCGCCCGAAAGTCTTGAGCGGGCTGGAGGCTTTCGAGGGGGCCACGCCTTTCTCAAGGCTCTTGCGCGCCGTCGCCGCCACGGGGATGCCCAGAATCAAATTTACGACCTCTTTCCCGAGGGACTTCCACCCGGACATAGTTAAAGCGATAGATGAGCATGAGAACCTCTGTAATTGGGTGCATTTGCCGGTTCAGGCGGGCAACGACAGGGTTCTGCGCGCCATGCGCCGCGGCCACAAGGCCGTGGACTACCTCAAAAAGGTCGAGGCCGTAAAAAGGGCGCGTAGAAAAATAGCCCTGACCAGCGACATCATCGTAGGGTTCCCGGGCGAGACCGACGCGGAGTTCGAGGACACCTTGAAGCTCGCGCGGGACTGCCGTTTTCACGGGCTCTACATCTTCAAATACTCGCGCAGGCGCGGCACGCCGGCCGCCAGGATGGAGGACACGGTCCCGGAGGCCGAGAAGTCCAGGCGTTTCCTGGCGCTCGAAGAGTTGCAGATGTCCGCGCAGAGGGAGATTTATAAGGGTTATGTGGGCGAGAAGGTCGAGGTGCTCGTCGAAGGGCTCAGCGCGAGGTCGCGCGAAGACCTGACGGGACACACGACCTGCAACAAGGTTATAAACTTCCGCGCGGACTCGGGGCTCATCGGGAGACTGTTGAAGGTGAGGGTGACCGAGGCCAAGACTCACAGCCTTTACGGCGAAATTTAAAGACCGGGGCGCGCCGGACAGGGGTTCGTCATGGAAATCGAAGTCAAAATACGCGGGTTGATGATGGACCCGAGCAGCGGGACGCCGATCATCATCCTGAAAGACGTGAACAGCGAGACGATGCTGCCCATCTGGGTCGGCGCGTACGAGGCCAACGCCATCGCGCTCGAGATCGAGAAGATCGCGCCGCAGAGGCCCATGACTCACGACCTTCTGCGTAACGTGATCCTGGAGATGGGCGCCAACGTCGAGCGCGTGGTCGTCACGGAGTTGCGCGACAACACCTTCTTCGCGATGATCATCATGAAAGACCGCGCGGGCGACTCCGTCATGATTGACGCGCGCCCTTCGGACGCCATCGCGCTGGCGCTGCGCGTGGACTGCCCGATTTTTGTCAACGAAGAAGTGATCCGCGCCTCAAGGAATACGGTCACGAGCGGGGAGGAGGAGGGCTCGGAAAGCCCCTCCGAGGACGAGTGGCCCGACGTGATCGGCGAAGCCGGAGACCTGCCGATGTAGTTTTACAATCTTCTGACCGGGACAGCTTCCTTGAGCATCGTTATCGCCATAGCCAATCAAAAGGGCGGGGTTGGGAAGACCACGACTACCATCAACCTCGCCGCGGCCTTCGCGCAGCGCGGCCGGCGCGTGCTCCTTCTGGACCTCGACCCGCAGGGCAACAGCTCCATCTCCTTCCTTGACCCGCAGGCCATAGGGGCTTCCGCATACGACCTAATGGTGGACGGGCAGGAGGACCTCTCCGGCTACACGTATCCGACGGCCGTCGGGGGGCTGGAGATAATCCCCGCGAGGATTAACCTCGCCAAGCTCGAGTCAAAACTGGTGGGGGATTTTGACGCGCCCTTCCGCCTCAAGGACCGCCTCGAGAAGGTTTCCGGGCGCTACGACGTCATCTTTATTGACACCCCGCCCACCCTGGGTCTGATAACCGTGAACGCTCTGGTGGCCGCCTCGCACGTCCTGATTCCGATTCAGTCTTCGTTCTACGCCCTGGAGGGGACTGACGACCTTCTGGAGACGATAGAGAAGGTGAAGGCGCGTCCTAACCCGGATTTACGCGTGTTGGGCGTGCTGGTGACGCTTTTTGATAAGAGGACGACTCTGGCGCGAGAGGTTTACGAGCAGATTCGGAGCGTCTTCGGCACGCAGGTCTTCGAGACGGTGATCACGAAGAGCGTGCGTTTAGAAGAGGCGCCGGCCTATAAGGAATCTATCTTCACGTTCGCGCCGCAGTCTTCGGGCGCCAGTGAATATTCAAAACTTTGCGAAGAGGTGATGAACCGTGTCTAGAAGAGGACTCCCGGCCGGCATAAGGATGAGGCACGACGCGCACTATGTCGAAGAGCTGTCGAGCCAGAGCCCTTCCTCCATCGGGCGTCTGATCGCAGTGGAGCAGTTGGACCCGAACCCGGAGCAGCCGCGCGTTGAGATCGGCGACCTCACAGAGTTGACGACCTCCGTAAAAGAGAAGGGGGTTTTGGAGCCCCTGCTGGTCAAGCCTTCGGCGCAGAAGGGGCGCTGGATGATTATCGCGGGGGAGCGGCGCTGGCGCGCGGCGCGCGCGGCGGGGCTCAGGGAGGTTCCGTGCATAGAGATGGACGTGGACGAGGCGGCGGTCGCCGAGATAGCGCTCATCGAGAATATGCAGAGGAAGGATTTGACCCCCTGGGAGGAGGCCGACGGCCTGGCCGCACTGTGCCACCGTTACGGATACACACACGAAGAAGTCTCTAAAAAGGTTGGCAAGAGCCGGAGCACGGTCACGGAGGCGATTACGCTGGCCGCGATACCTGAGGGGATACGTGAAGAATGTCGGCGCGCCGACATCAACGTAAAATCTCTACTTCTGCAGATCGTAAGGCAGCCGGACACGGAGACGATGCAGGAGATGATAAAAGTGCTGGCCAATAAGGAGTTTACGAGGGATGAGGCGCGCACGATCCTGCGCGAGCGGAAATACAGGGAGGGAAGCGCCGAGCCTGTAAAGCCTTTTACATTCAAATATCACCTGCCGACCCCTAACGTAAAGGTTGAAGTGAGGTTCCAGAAGTCGGAGGTTGAAAAGGCTGAGATCGTCGCGGCGCTGAAGTCGGTTCTGAATGAGCTGGAGAACTCCTGAAAAGCTCGCGTGGCAGCGCGTTTAAGATGAGACCGACTCGCCTAGGGAGTTTTCCCGCCGCTCTGTGGAGTTTTCCCGGCGCTTTTGGCCCTCCGCTGCAGACTGCGCGCCCAGCGCTCGAAAGTAGGCTGTAAAGGCTTGAAGAGCCGTGCGCGGAAGCTGTGCTCCCTCTCGTTCCACTTCTTCAACTGCTTCTCCGTGTAGAGTCTGATCGAAGATTCCAACTGACCCCTTTTAACCGAGTGGCGGAGGGTCAGGTAGTGGTGTTGGCCGACGAGGGAGAAGATGACCGCGGCCATGTTCGCCTTGTAGGAGAGTCTCGGGAGCAACCTCTTGTGCAGGGGGGCTTTCTGCGGAAGGAGCACGTCGAGCGCGATTTCAATCCAGGCCGCCTGTGCGCCCTGGCGGGGGTGATAGAGCCCCGGGAGTTGCGTCACATTCTTCTGGGCGCGGAGCCTCGGGTCGTTGATGGCGTCAACCAGACGCACTCTTTCGACGCCCCGCAGATGTTCTTTCGGGATGACGCCAAGAATCTTCTTGATCAGCTCCTCCGTCCCCGAGGGCAGTTTCGAGCGACTGGAGCCGTTCTCGATCTTATTTATCATAATTGATGAGTAAAATTGCGCACGGACAATTCCGGAAGAGTATTAATGAAGTATTCTTCAATTTGCAAGCGAAGCCGGCTGAGGATATAACCAGACCGGACGCCTAAGTCGCAAAGTCTCTATTATTCAAAGGGCAGAGTACAGAACATGCCCCTTGAGTCCGATAATGAATCTTATGTGTGAAGGAGATGGCTTTCCAGGACTTGAGATAGTTATTCGTCTCGCGCCCGCTCGCGCCCAAAACCCCGATTCATCGACGGCCCTTTAGTCTGCGCGTTCCTTGACATTGTTCGACGCCTATTGCTACATTACGCGTTCTTTTGTCCAGGGCAACTCTTTCCAAACAAGACCACAGGAGGCATTAGCACACTTTGAGCAACTCCGGCAGTTACCTCTTCACCTCAGAATCAGTAACCGAAGGCCACCCTGATAAGATCGCCGACCAAATTTCAGACGCCGTCCTGGACGCAGTTCTCAAGGAGGACTCCACCGGTCGTGTCGCCTGCGAGACGCTCGTGACGACCGGGCTGGTCGTAATCGCCGGCGAGATTACGACCAACGCGCAGGTGGACTTCTCGCAAGTGGCACGTGAAACCGTTCGAGAAATAGGTTATACGCGCGCCAAGTACGGCTTCGACTGCGACACCTGCTCGGTCCTGAACGCTGTGGGCAAACAGTCCCCGGACATCGCGATGGGCGTGGATACGGGCGGCGCCGGCGACCAGGGGCTGATGTTCGGTTTCGCATGCAACGAGACCGAAGAGCTGATGCCTCTGCCGATACAGATGGCGCACAAGCTCTCGCGCAACCTCTCGGAGGCGCGGCGCTCGGGGGCGCTCCCCTACCTGCGCCCCGACGGCAAGTCCCAGGTCACTGTAGAATACAGGGACGGCCGCCCCTTCCGCATCGACGCCGTCGTCATCTCGACGCAGCACGCGCCCGAAGTCTCAAACGAACAGCTACGTAGAGAGATTCAGGAGCAGGTTATAGAGGCCACCGTCCCGCAGGAATTGCTCGACAAAACGACCAAGTATCACATCAACCCGACCGGCCGCTTCGTGGTCGGCGGGCCGCAGGGCGACGCGGGGCTTACGGGCAGAAAGATTATCGTGGACACGTACGGCGGGTACGCGCCGCACGGCGGCGGCGCCTTCTCCGGCAAGGACCCGACCAAGGTTGACCGCTCGGCCGCCTATATGGCGCGCTACATCGCCAAGAACATCGTCGCCGCGGGGCTCGCAGAGCGCTGCCTGGTGCAGTTGGCCTACGCGATTGGCGTCGCGGAGCCCGTCTCCGTGCTGGTTGACACCCACGGCACAGGGCGCGTCAGCGAGACGTCGCTCTCCAACCTCGTGCGCGAGCACTTCAAACTGACCCCGCACGGCATCATCGAAACTCTCAAGTTAAGGCAGCCAATCTACAGAAGGACGGCGGCTTACGGCCACTTCGGGCGTAACGAGGAAGGGTTCACATGGGAGTTGACCGACCACGCGCAGGAGCTGCGAGAGGCCGCTAAAATCTAGCCACGGACGTTTGAACCCACCGGGGCCGCCCGCAGAACCTTTACGTTTAACTTGAAGGTGGAGAAGATGAGCACACAAAGCGCCGCAGAGTTCGACATCAAAGACATCAATCTAGCCGCCGACGGCAAGCGCCGGATCGAGTGGGCCGAGCGTGAAATGCCCGTCCTGCGCTTGATTCGCGAGAAGTTCGCCGCCGAACAACCCTTGAAGGGGGTGCGCCTGATAGCCTGCGCGCACGTCACGACGGAGACCGCCAACCTCGTGCGCACGTTGCAGGCCGGGGGGGCCGAGTCGCTCCTGATCGCCTCGAACCCGCTCTCGACGCAGGACGACGTCGCGGCCTCGCTCGTGGCGGACTGGGGCGTCCCCGTCTACGCGATCAAGGGCGAGTCTACGGAGACTTACAACCGACACGTGCGCACGGCCCTGGACTTCCGCCCGCAGATCATCATCGACGACGGTTCGGACGTCGTCGCGACGCTCCTCAAAGAGCGCGGCGAACAGAAGTCGGAGATCATAGGCACCACAGAGGAGACGACGACAGGCATCGTGCGCCTGCAGGCGATGGAGCAGGCGGGGGTGCTCTCCTTCCCTTCGATCGCCGTCAACAACGCGCAGACGAAGCACTTCTTCGACAACCGCTACGGCACGGGACAGTCCACGCTCGACGGCGTCATACGCGCGACGAACATCCTCCTGGCCGGGAGGGTCGTGGTGGTGGTCGGCTACGGCTGGTGCGGCAAGGGCGTGGCGATGCGCGCGCGCGGCATGGGCTCCAACGTCGTCGTCACCGAGATCAACCCCATCAAGGCCATCGAGGCGGTGATGGACGGCTTCCGCGTGATGCCGATGGCCGAGGCGTGCTCAATCGGCGACGTCTTCATCACCGTGACGGGCAACCGCCACGTCATCGACGGCGCGCACTTCGCCAGGATGAAGGACGGCGCCATCGTCTGCAACAGCGGCCACTTCGACCTCGAACTGAACCTCGTCGCGCTGCGCGAGATGTCGGAGGCGTCGGTCACCCTGCGCCCCTTCGTAGAGGAGTTCAAGGTGCGCGAGAACGGCCACAGGGTCATCGTCCTCGGCGAAGGCCGCCTGATCAACCTGGCCGCCGCCGAAGGGCACCCGGCCAGCGTCATGGACATGAGTTTCGCGAACCAGGCGCTCTCGGCCGAGTACCTCGTCAAACGCCAGGGCGAACTCAAACCGGGCGTGCACACGCTCCCAGAAGAGGTTGACACGGAGATCGCCGGGCTCAAGCTCAAGGCCCTGGGCATACGGATTGACGAGCTGACGCCGGAGCAGATCGAATACCTGACGAGCTGGGAGACGGGCACCTAAGAGACGCTTCTGCTTTCGCGCTCCCGCGCGCCTCACGTGCGGGAGCGCGAAAGTAGATAGAGCCCGGCCGCGGAAAAGAGCGCCGGCGGCGACCACGCGGCGATGTGCGTGGAGATGAGCCCGCCGGCCCCCACCTGTTGCGTCACGTTCATCAGACCCAGGAAGAGCAGCCCGACCCCTATCGCCACGCACAGGGAGAGGATCGTCCCGCGCCTGCCGAAGACGAAGGCCAGCGGCGCGCCGACGAGAATCATCACGAGCGGGAGGAAGGGCTCGACCAGCCTGCGCTCGAGCGCGACGGCGAGCGGCTGGACGTTGGCCCCGCGCTCCTTAAGCGCTTCTATGTAAGCGCTTAAACCCTTGAAGTCGAACTCCATCGGCCGGTTAAGTCCGGCGTTGAAGGCCTGAAAATCCTCGGACTCCACGAGGAGCGCCGCCTCGTGGCCGTACGAGACGCGCCCCCCCTTGAAGCCGACCACCTCCGCCCCCTTCAATTCCAGCCTGGAGTCGGCCGTCGTCGAGGCCGCCGGCGCCAGATACATGCTCTCGATGTGCAGAGCCTCCGGGTCGA
Source organism: Pyrinomonadaceae bacterium (assembly GCA_036387195.1). Lineage (GTDB taxonomy): Bacteria > Acidobacteriota > Blastocatellia > Pyrinomonadales > Pyrinomonadaceae > QHXN01. Next base: position 16,440 of record DASVUF010000311.1, read on the forward strand.
AGTTGAAGACGACCAGGTCGCCGAACTGCCCGTTCGGCCCCGGGGGGTTGTAGGCGTAGATGCGCCTCGCGTCCGCGCTCGAAACCCAACGCCTTCCCTTCTGCGCCTCCGTCTGCGCGCCCCCGCTCCGAATCACGCCGCGGAGCGTATTCTGACGCCGGTTCGCCTCCGGCATCACCTTATCCTGCACGAACCAGACCCCCGCGCCGAGCAGCGCCGCGAAGAAAAGGCACGGCAGGATGAGCCTGAAGACGCTCTGCCCGCTCGACCACCAGGCCACGGCCTCGTTGCGCCTGACCATCAGCGCGAAAGTGATCAGGGAGGCGAGCAGCGCGCACACGGGCGTTACGGTGACGCACGCGAAGGGCAGAAGGAACAGCAGGTAACGTACGACGACGGAGGCGCCCGTCCTGTTGGCCGCGATGAAGCGGAGCAGCTCGAAGAGCGTAAAGACAAGGAAAATGGAGACTATCGCCGTGATGACCAGCAGGAAGTTGGCGGCGAGGGACTTGAAAATGGTCTTGTCCAGAAGCCCCAAGAGCGACATGTACCCTCTGCGCGCCGCGGACGCACCCTGTCCCCTGTGTGTGCTCTGAGGTTTCGGCGGCCTCCTGCGCAGAGAGAAGCTGAAACTCCTCCGCCTCGAGAGCAGCAGAAGGAGCCCCGCCAGGACGGCCGCCCCGAAGGCGAGCCAGGAGCCGAAGACAGGGTGCAGAGTCCCCGCGCGCCCCAACTGCTCCCCCGCGAGCGAGACGAGGTAGTAGAGCAGCATTGAGGCCAGGGAGAGCAGGACGCCCTTCGAGCGGCCGCCGCGCGCCACCTTTAGCCCCAGACCCGCGCCGAAAAAGGCGAAAATGATGGGGGAGAGCGCCAGCGTCAGCCTCCTGTGGAGCGAGATGGTCGCCTCCCTTCTCGCCTTCGGGTCCGCGGATTCACGCTCGCGCCGAAGCAGGCCGCCCCACCCCAACTCGTCGAGCCCCGGCTCGCGCTCGCGCATCTTTCGCGTCAAGTCGTTGCGCCCGAGGTTGAGCGCCTCGTCGCGCAGGCGCACGTTGGCCGTGCGCTCTATCGTGACGTGCGCCCCTTTCACGATGGCCTCCACGCCCCCCGCGGGCAGCGTCGTCAGGAGCGCGTCGTCGAGCACCAGCTCCGCCTGTTCGCCCGAGAAGTCGAGCCGCCCCGTGCGCGCCGTCACGAGCCGAACCTCCCCGCCCGCGTCCTCCCACTGTATGAAAATCTTCCCCCAGAGCCCCTTCTCTTCGTCCCCCTCCCGCACGTAGACCACTTTTCCGGGGATTCCCGTGTAGAAACTCCTCGGCTCGACCGGCGACTCCAGCCTGTAGAGCGCCGCCTGAAGCCCTATGTCGCGCAGATTCTGCGCGGAGACGGGCGCGACGTTAAAGGCCACTTGGAAGGTCAGCGCGCTCAGAAGCGCCCCAAGGAACAACAGAGGGGCGATGATTCGCAGCGTCCCCACGCCCGCCGCGCGCATCGCGATCAGCTCGCTGTCGTGCCCCATCTGCCCGAAGCCCGTCGCCGTGCCGACCAGGACGGAGGTCGGGAGCGTGAAGATGAGTATGGACGGGAGGAGGTTCGCGGCGACCTGCAGGGTCAGGTAGAGAGGGGTCTCGGAAGAGCCCAGCACCTCGCCGAATTTGCCTGTCTGCTGGATTAGAAGAATCGCCGAGAGGATCGTGAGCGACAGAAGGACGTACGGGAGCGCCGCCGTGATGAGATACGCGTCCAGGGCTTTCCAGGGTCTTTTCATCCGGCGAACGGGCGCCCCCTCAGAAGGGGTCTGGAATCTACACTTTACCTGCGGCGTAGTTGAGTTTGCCCGCGCGCGGCTCCCGCTCCAGGGCCCTCCGGACGAGCCTGCGCGCCGTCTCCGAGACCACGCGCCGGCTCTCCTCGCCGGCCGCGGAATAGCCCGACTCCCACTCTGCGGGCCCCCTCCTGCGCGTGGAGTATATGAGGCCGTACGCCTCGCCCCCGAGCGGCTGCGCCCCGCCCGCGGCGCAGTTCTGGCACCAGAGCACGCCCTCGTGCGAGATGAACCTCTGGCCGCGGAAAGTTTCGTCCAGCGCCACGCCGCAGACGCCACAGACTTTGAATTCGGGCAGGAAACCCGTCAACTTCAGCGTCCAAAGCTCCGTGTAGGCCGAAAGCGCCGCCGCCTTCGAAGGGTTCTGCGCGAGAAAGTCCACGCACGCCCTCAACATCTTGAAGAGCTTCTCGTCGGCCTGGTGCGGCGGCGCGAACTCCTTCACAAGCTCCAGGAGGTAGACCAGCCCTTCAAAAGCCTCCGCGCTGCGCACGGCGTCGAAGTAGGATTTGACTATCTCGGCGCCCTTTATCGTGACCAGTTCGCGCGTCTCCTTCTCGAAGAAGGTCAGTTGGATCAGCGTAAAAGGCTCCAGGCTCGCGCCGAACTTACTCTTCAGGCGGCGCGCCCCGCGCGCGACCCCGCGGACGAGTCCCGCCTTTTCGGTCATGCAGAGGACGATCTTGTCCGCGTCGGCCAGCTTATACGTCTGTAGGACGATGGCCTGCGTCTCCACTAATCCCATTGTCTCTAGTCGTATGCGGGGTGGAAGAATCTACCAGGGCACGAAGTATAGCAGCCAGGCCAGCACGAACCCGACGCCCACGAATTCGAGGAAAATCTTGAAGCCGTAGCGGAAACGCCCCTGCTCCCCCTCCCGACCCACCACCCCGAAGACGACTGCGACGAGGAGCGCGAACAGAATCATCAAGGTGAAGTGTATCAAGACTTCCTCCCGGCCCTTATGTCGAACGCGTCGAGCGCCAAAATGAAGTTGAGCAGCCCCGAGACCATCAGGAAGACGCTCCCGTACTCGGCGGTCGCCTGCTCGGGCCGCTCGTTGACGGCCAGCCCGGCGAACCTTGAGAAGAGGTAGAGTACCCCCGAGCCGAGGTCACACAGCCCGAAAAGGCTGGAAAGCAGCCCCTCGTCCGTCTCCCTCAGCCCGTAGATGTGTCCGCCGATGAGGATTCCGAGGATGAACATCAGGACGATCGTGGCGCTGCTGACCGCGCCGCGCACCACTCGGCCCTGCAGTATGTGGCCGAGCCCGGGGACGAGCCAGGAGATAAAGCCTATCAGCCAGGGGCTCATTTATTTGACGCCGCTCCTTTGTCTCTTCTCTTTTGCCTGCGCTGGTTTGGAACGATCTCTTTTATAAAGAACGTTAACGAGCAAGTCACGCGGGATGCATTGACGTTATCGGACTCAAGGAACGCTTGTCGTCCCCGCCGGCGTTCGCTCACAGAGGGTTGTAATAGCTCCCAAAGGCGCATCCGCGGCAGACCGTACGGCCGAGCGCGTCCGTAACCTCCCGGCCGTCGTTGACCCCTTCCCCGCACTCCACGCAAACCACGCGTCTCTTGGGACTTCCGGGCATCTCCAGTTCGCTCAGCCCGATTGTAACCCACTCGGTCTTAAAAAGCGCGTCGTCTCCGGCCTCCCTGTAGGCCAGCATCTGGCGCTCTTTTTTACTCTCGACCTTTGGGTAGAGCGAATCCGCGAGCCCCCTGGATTCGTCCTTCGCGACGATCCGGACGGAGAGGCTTTCCGAAAGGTTCATAAAGGTCGCCGCGACTTTTCCGTAATCCAGGTACTTCAGGCTCCTCTTCCCCAGCCTGACGCCCGTGACCGCGCTGACGGCGTCGGCGACGCAGCGGTCAATCTCGATCCAGACGATCAGTTTTTTCCGTTCGGCGCCGCGCGGGTCCGCGATTCCTATCAAACGACAGCCCAGCCGGGCCATCCTCACGCCGAGCAACTGCCCCGGGCAGATGTGCCCGTGCAGCCTCCCGCACTCTTCCAGAAGGCCGTCCACGTCGTCCAGATATCCTGCCTGCCCCATCCGTACAACTCCGCCAAAACCCTGGAAGCCGGAAAATTCCCCTTCAAAGCCTCAACCTGACGCTCCACTTTAACTGTCGGCGCGGCGACATTTTTGAGACACCGGTTTAACTATCGGTCCCGAAACGTGATTTCAGTTAAGGAATCGGATGAACTTTGACCACCGCTCGCGCCGCCTTGACGTATAACTTTAACGCTCGTAGAGCAGAAACCTCGCGCGTTCCCGCCTGAAGGTCTCCAGCCCGTCCGCCCAGGAGCGCTCTATCTCCTCGAGCGAGTCGCCCCTCTCGAGCGCCTCGCGCAGGCGGTTCGTCCCCGCTATCACGTCGAAAGGATTCTTATCGAAGACGTACTCGTAAGGCGGCTCCTTCCAACGGAACTGCTCGCCGTACATTTCGAGACAGGTCTTGACGACGGCCACGCCCGTCAAGACCGGTCTGAACTCCTCTCTGTCGGTCACGTGTATCTGCACGCCACCGCAGACGGAGCCCTTGTGCTTCTGAAACGTCGGCAGAAAGTTTGTCGGGCGGAATTTGACGCCCGGCAGTCCCAGAGCCTCCAGTGCGCGCGCGTACTCGCCGGCCTCTACGTACGGGGCCCCTATCAACTCGAAAGGGCGCGTCGTCCCCCTCCCTTCGGACATCTGCGTCCCCTCCAGGTGCACCGTGCCCGGGAAGACAATCGCCGCGTCGAGCGTCGGCATGTTGGGCGAAGGCAGGACCCAGGGGACGTCCGTCTCGTCGTACCAGAGTTCTCGCGTCCAGCCCTCCATCGGCGCGATTTCGAGGTCGCAGCCGATGCCCCAGTGCTCGTTGAACATGCGCGCCAGTTCGCCCGCCGTCATCCCGTGTCTCGTAGGCAGTGGAAACTGCCCCACGAAAGACTCGAAGCCGGCTTCGAGCAGGTTCCCCTCGACCGCCTCGCCGCCGAGCGGGTTCGGGCGGTCGCAGACGATTACGCGCTTCCCAAGCCTCTTCGCGACCCGCATGCAGTTGGCGATGGTGTATACGAAGGTGTAAATCCTGCAACCCACGTCCGGCAGGTCGCAGACGATGACGTCCACTTCGCGCAGCATCTCCTCGGTCGGCTCGCGCGTCTCGCTGTAAAGCGAGTAGACGGGCAGCCCCGTCTCCCTGTCGGTCGTGTGCGGCGTCTCGACCATGTTGTCCTGCACGTCGCCCCTTATGCCGTGCTGCGGGCCGAAGAGCGCCGTCAGCCTGACGCCTTCCAGCCCCCTGAAAACGTCCGCGGAATGTCTCAACCCGTGGTCTACGGACGCCTGGTTGCAGACCAGCCCCACCCTGGAACCCTCTATCAAATCGGCGCGCGACGCGCACAGCGCCTCCACGCCGAGGACGACCTTCCGGCTCAACTTCAAGGACATTCAACCTCCGGATACAGACGGATTCAAAAGGACTTTCAAAGCTTCTGACTTCAAACAAAGCTAAAGCTTCTGATTTTTAACAAAGCTTCCGACCTTGACCTTCGGCTCCAACAGCCTTTGAAAAGCGGGACGAACTCAGTCCCCGGCGTTATCGGACGCGCGGCGGGCGGCCGCCTTGACGAACTCGCCGAAAATCGCCTGCGAAAGCCCGTCTGACTCCCAGCCAAGCTCCGGGTGCCACTGCACGCCCAGCGCCCAGCGCCCGTCCCTCGTATCCTCGACCGCCTCGACCAGCCCGTCCGAACTCCACGCAGACGCCTGCAAACCCTCCCCGAGCGTCTCGAGCGCCTGGTGGTGGTGGCTGTTGACCAACGCGCGCGCGTCGCCCGCGAGGCTCGCCAGCAGACTCTCGGGCTTTATCGAGAGGCGGTGCGAAGGCCTGTCCCTGGGCGCGCCCTGCTCGTGTTTGAGCGCCTTCGGCGACTCCGAGGCGATGTCCTGTATCAGGCTCCCGCCGCGCCACACGTTCCAGACCTGCATGCCGAAGCAGATGGCCAGCAGGGGCAGGCGCCGCCCCTCTAGCTCCTTCAGAACGAGCAGGTCCGTCGCGTCCTTCAGAGGGTGCACGGGGCCCAGCTTCCTGTGCGGCTCGCTCCCGTAGCGCAGAGGGTCTACGTCCGAGGCGCTGCCGGGCAGGAGCACGCCGTCGAGTCGAGAGACTATCTCGCCGACGACCTCCGCGTCCGGGATCAGCGAGATGTGCACGGGCACGCCGCCCGCCGCCGCCAGCGCCTCGCCGTATTGACGCGCCAGGTAGAACCTTTCGGTCTCCAGCTCGTGGCGCATCGTGATGCCGATTAAAGGTCTGCGTCCCGACATGAACTGCAAAAGCCCCCCCGTGCGCGCCAATCATAACCCAGATTCCGCCCGCGTGTCCGTCCCGCGCGCGCCCCTGTGCGGCGAGCCCGCGCGCCCCCTTTCGCTCCGGCGGCTCGCTTGACTTCCCTTCTCGCCAGTTTCTATAGTGCAACCTTTACGATGAGCCGCCCCGAAAAAGAGATTCGCAGCACGACCATCCTGCTCGTCAGGCGCGGCGGCCGCGTCGCGCTCGCTGGCGACGGCCAGGTCACGATGGGCGACACCGTCATGAAGAGCGGCGCGCGCAAAGTCCGCCGCCTCTACAACGAAAAGATTCTGGCCGGCTTCGCCGGGGCCACCGCCGACGCCTTCTCGCTCCTCGCGCGGTTCGAGGGCAAGCTCGAACAGTACCACGGCAACCTCGAACGCGCGGCCATCGAGCTGAGCAAGGAGTGGCGCACCGACAAGATTCTGCGCCACCTGGAGGCGCTGCTCATCGTCGCCGACGAGAAGGGCTCCTTCCTGCTCTCGGGCAACGGCGACGTCATCGCGCCCGACGACGGGGGCGTCCTCGCCATCGGCTCCGGCGGCCCTTACGCGCTCGCCGCCGCGCGCGCTCTGCTCGAACACACAGAGCTGTCCGCGCGCGAGATCGCAGAGCGCGCGCTACGGATCGCGGGCGAAATCTGCATCTACACCAACCAGAAGATCGTCATCGAGGAGATTTGAGGCCGCGGGCGCGGCTCGCCCCGCGCCGGCCGCGCGAGCGCGCCCCCGCAGGTCGCTTTACCCAATGGTCATTTACCTTTCAGGCGAGGTCGAAGATGAGTCGCGGCTCGACGAGATGACCCCGCGCCAGATCGTCGCGCAGCTCGACAAGCACGTCGTCGGCCAGCACGCGGCCAAGCGCGCCGTCGCCATCGCGCTCCGCAACCGCGTCCGCCGGCAGAAGCTCCCGCCCGAGATGGCCGCCGACGTGATGCCCAAGAACATCATCATGATCGGCTCGACCGGCGTCGGCAAGACCGAGATCGCGCGCCGCCTCGCGCGCATGTCCAACTCGCCCTTCCTCAAGGTCGAGGCGTCCAAGTTCACAGAGGTCGGCTACGTCGGCCGCGACGTCGAGAGCATGATCCGCGACCTGTGCGAGATCGCAGTGGACATGGTGCGCGAGGAGAAGATTGACGAGGTCGCCGAGAAGGCCGAGAACAGCGCCGAGGAGCGCGTCCTCGACCTGCTCCTCCCGCCGCGCGCCTCCTCCTCCCCCGGCCTCTACGACTTCGACTCGGACGCCGAGCCCGACGGCGCGGGGCGCGCCCCGGCGGGCGCAGACCGCGACGAGCAGTTCCAGAAGACCCGCGAGAAGCTGCGCGCGCAGCTCCGCGAGGGCAAGCTCGACAGCCGCCTCGTCGAGCTGGAGGTGCGCGAGAAGAGCTTCCCGACCATCGAGGTCGCAGGCCCCCAGGGCGTCGAGGAGATGGGCATCAACATGAAGGACATGCTCGGCAACCTCTTCCAGGGGCGCACCAAGCGCCAGCGCATGCGCGTGGACGAGGCCATGGAGCACCTCATACAGGAGGAGGAGGAGCGGCTCGTGGACATGGACGCCGTCGCCCGCGCCGCCCTGGAGCGCGTCGAGTCATCGGCCATCATCTTCCTCGACGAGCTGGACAAGATCGCCGGGCGCGAGTCCGGCGGCCACGGCCCAGACGTCTCGCGCGAGGGCGTCCAGCGCGACCTGCTGCCCATCGTCGAGGGCACGACCGTCAACACGCGCTACGGCATGGTGCGCACCGACCACGTCCTCTTCATCGCCGCCGGCGCCTTCCACGTCTCCAAGCCATCCGACCTCATCCCCGAGCTTCAGGGGCGCTTCCCCATCCGCGTCGAACTCGACTCGCTCACGCTCGAAGACTTCAAGCGCATCCTGACCGAGCCCAAGAACTCTCTCGTCAAGCAGTACAAGGCGCTGCTCGAAACCGAGGGCATCGAACTCGAGTTCACGGAGGACGCCATCGACGCGTTCGCGCGCTTCGCCGTCCGCGTCAACGAGCAGACCGAGAACATAGGCGCGCGCCGCCTGCACACAATCATGGAGAAGGTCCTGGACGAGATCAGCTTCGAAGGCCCCGACCTCGAGCCCAAGCGCCAGGTCATAGACGCCGAGTACGTCGGCCGCGCCATCGACGACATCGTCAAAGACCAGGACCTCAGCCGCTACGTCCTCTAAATGAAGGCACAGGGCACAAGGCGCAGGGCGCTCGGCCGCGTTAAGGCGCAGGGCCGCGGCCCCTACGCGCCCCGCGCGGAGAAGTTTTATCCCGCCCCCCGCCCGTTCCCGCTCCTGGCGCTCTGCCTTCTGCCCCTCGCGCTGGCGCTCTTCGGCTGCGGCAAGCGCCGTCCGCCGCAGCCGCCGGTCGAGAACGTGCCGCAGCGCACGGAGCTTCTGTCGGGCGTGCAGCGCGGCAACCAGGTCATCCTGAGCTGGCCCGCGCCGCGGCGCAACGCCCCGGACGAGAGCGTCCAGAGCATACGCCGCGTGGACGTCTACCGCCTGGCCGAGGACGTGGAAGACCCTCTGCCGCTCACCGAAGAGGAGTTCTCCGCCCGCGCCACGCTCATCGGCTCCGTCAGCGCGGAGCAGCTCGCGCGGGCCGCCGACACGCTCGCCTACACGGACGAGCTCAGCCTGAGCGAGCCCGTGCGGCTGCGTTACGCCGTCCGCTACGTCAACGCCGCAGGGCAGCGCGCCTCCTTCTCGAACTTCCTCCTCATAGAGCCCGCGGCCGGCGTCAGCCAGCCGCCCGTCGTCGCCCCCGGCCCGGAGGTCAGGCAGGACGCCGTCGTCATACGCTGGGAGGCGCCCGCCGCGAACGTGGACGACACGCGCCCCGCGAACCTGCTCGGCTACAACGTCTACCGCTCCGCGCGCTCCCAGAACGAGCCCGCGCAGACGCCTCTGAATTCGCGCCCGGTCAACGCCACGAGCTTCGCCGACCAGACCTTCGGCTTCGGCGAGGAGTACGTCTACGTCGTCCGCGCCGTCTCGCTCGGCACGGGCGGCGAGCCCGTCGAGAGCCTCAACTCCAACCCCGTCTCGGTCAAGCCCCTGGACGTCTTCCCGCCCGCGCCCCCCACCGGGCTGACGCCTGCGGCCTCGCCCGCCCCCCTGCGCATCTCCGTCTTCTTCGCGGCCAACCAGGAGCGCGACGTCGCCGGATACAACCTCTACCGCTCCACGGACCCCGACCTGCCCAAGGGGGACTGGACGAAGCTCAACCGCGGCCTGCTCGAACGCACGACCTACCAGGACGAGGCCGTCAAGTCCGGACAGCGCTACTTCTACTACGTCACGGCCGTGGACGCCGCGGGCAACGAGTCCGCCCCCTCCGACGTGCAGTCCGAGACCGCGCCCTGAGCGGCGTAAAAGGCGCCAGATTTTATGAAGATTTGCCGCTTCATCGACCCCGAGACGCAGCGCCCCAGCTACGGCATGATCGAGGGCGCGCAGGTCTTCACGCTCCGCGGCGACCTGTCCGACGGCACGCTTTCGCTCGAAGGCGTCGAGCCCTCCGTCGGCCTCTCGGACGCGCGCCTTCTGCCGCCCGTCAAGCCCTCCAAGGTCGTCTGCGTCGGCCGCAACTACAGAGAGCACGCGGCGGAACTCGGCAACCCGATGCCCGAAGAGCCGCTCCTCTTTCTCAAAGCCCCCTCGGCCATCATCGCCGACGGCGAGCCCATCACCCTCCCCGAAGCTTCTGCAAGAATCGAGCACGAGGGCGAACTCGCCGTCGTTATCGGACGCAGGTGCGGCCCCCTCGCCGCGGACGACGACCCGCTCGCATACGTCCTCGGCTACACATGCCTCAACGACGTCACCGCGCGCGACCTACAGCGCCGTGACGTGCAGTTCACGCGCGGCAAATCCTTCGACACCTTCTGCCCCGTCGGCCCCTACGTCGTCACAGGGCTGGACCCTTCCGACCTCTCCGTCGTCACGCGCGTCAACGGAGAGGTTCGGCAGAATGGGCGCACGAGCGCGATGGCCTTCCCCGTCGCGCATCTCGTCCGCTACATCTCGCAGGCGATGACGCTGGAGCCGGGCGACCTGATTGCGACGGGGACGCCCGCGGGCGTCGGGCCGCTCAAAGACGGCGACGTCGTAGAGGTCGAGGTCGAAGGCGTGGGGGTCCTGCGCAACCCCGTCCGCGGCAGCGCCCAACAGGGCTAAATCCAGCTTTCAAAGAACTTAAGCCGGCGAGCCGGCGAAAAGGACGGGCGCAGACTTTGGATGAGATTTTCGTCCACTCCCTCAAGCACGACGGCCGCGTCCACCGCCGCTGGCCCGCGCGCGTCTCAAGACGCGAGGGCCCGCTCATCGTCCTCGACGCGGTCTTCGCCGAGGAGGTGCGCCACCCCCTCATCGGCCTCATAGAGGCTGGGACTCTGAGCACCGAATTCTTCTGGACGAACCGCTGGTACAGCGTCTTCCGCTTCCGGACGCCGGACGGCCGCCTGCTCAAGTTCTACTGCAACATCAACACCCCCGCGAGGCTCGAAGCGGGCGTGCTCTCGTTCACGGACCTGGACGTTGACGTTCTTGTCGAACCCGACCTCTCCTTTACAGTTCTTGATGAGGATGAGTTCGAGCATCACGCGGAACTCTACAAGTACCCCGAGAGCTTCCGCGAAGGCGTGCGCGACGCGCTCGAACAGCTCGTCCGCCTGATTCGCTCGCGCGAGTTCCCGTTCTCCTTGAGCTGAGCGCCTTCAAGTAATGTAGAACTTGAACATCTGGCCGCTCACGTAAAACCTTAAAAGTCGGCGCGCCGACTCCTGCGCTCTTACCTTTGAAGTGTTTTGTCAGCCCTTTCGACGCCCGCGGCTCGTGTACAAAACGGCTCTCATCGTTCATAATTCCACGCCGAACGGCTCCAGCTTATGAAACCCGAACCAGTCGCAGACACGCACCAGTCGAAGCTCGAACAACTCCTCGAACGGCGCCGCGGCGCCCTCGAAGGCGGCGGCCGCGCGCGCGTCGAGCGCCAGCACGAGGCCGGCAAGTTGACCGCGCGCGAGCGCATCGAGTTCTTTCTGGACGAGGGGACTTTTGAGGAGTTCGACCAGCTCGTCGTCCACCGCTCGCGCGACTTCGGGCTCGAACGCCAGCTCTACCCCGGCGACGGCGTCGTCACGGGCCACGGCCTCGTCGAAGGCCGCCGCGTCTTCGTCTTCGCGCAGGACTTCACGGTCTTCGGCGGCTCGCTCTCCGAGACTCACGCCGAGAAGATTTGCAAGGTCATGGACGCGGCGATGAAGGTGGGCGCGCCCGTCGTCGGCCTCAACGACTCGGGCGGCGCGCGCATACAGGAGGGCGTCGTCTCCCTGGGCGGCTACGCGGACATCTTCCTGCGCAACACGCTCGCCTCGGGCGTCGTCCCGCAGATCAGCTGCATCATGGGGCCTTGCGCGGGCGGAGCCGTCTACAGCCCCGCCATCACGGACTTCAACGTGATGGTGAAGAACACCTCCTACATGTTCATCACGGGGCCGGACGTCATACGCACGGTCACGCACGAGAACGTCACGAAGGAGGAGCTGGGCGGCGCCGACACGCACAACAGCGTCTCGGGCGTCGCGCACTTCTCCGCCGACTCGGACGAGCACGCGCTTTTGCTCGTGCGCGAGCTGCTCTCCTTCATCCCCTCGAACAACATGGAGGACGCGCCCCGCGTCGCGACCTCGGACCCGAGCGACCGAAGGGTGGAGGCGCTCAACACGCTCGTCCCCGAAGCCTCCAACCAGCCCTACGACATACGCGACGCCGTCCACGCGATCGTGGACGAAGGCTATTTCTTCGAGGTGCACGAGCATTTCGCCCCGAACATCGTCGTCGGCTTCGCGCGCCTGGGCGGCCGAAGCGTCGGCGTCGTCGCCAACCAGCCGGCCTACCTCGCGGGCGTGCTCGACATAGACGCCTCGGTCAAAGGCGCGCGGTTCGTGCGCTTCTGCGACTGCTTCAACATCCCCCTGGTCGTCTTCGAGGACGTGCCCGGCTTCCTGCCCGGCGTGAGGCAGGAGCACGGCGGGATTATCAGACACGGAGCCAAACTGCTCTACGCCTTCGCGGAGGCCACCGTCCCCAAGATCACCGTCATCACGCGCAAGGCTTACGGCGGCGCGTACTGCGTCATGGCCTCGAAGCACATCCGCACGGACGTCAACTTCGCCTGGCCGACCGCGGAGATAGCCGTCATGGGGGCCGAGGGCGCCGTCGGCGTCCTCTACCGGCGCGAGATAAGCGAGGCCGCGGACCAGGAGGCCGCGCGGCGCGCGCGCGTCGCGGAGTTCGAGGAGAAGTTCGCGAACCCTTACGTCGCCGCCGAGCGCGGCTTCATTGACGAGATTATCGAGCCGGCGCTGACCCGCAGGAAGCTCATCACCGCGCTCTCGCTCCTCGAGAACAAGCGCGACACCAACCCGCCGAAGAAGCACGGCAACATTCCGCTCTGAAGCGCCGTCCGGCGCGGAATTCGTGGAATTTTCGGGATTTTCTGGCAAATTAAAAGGCGCGCGAGACTACAGTCTCGCGCGCCTTTTAATTTTCAGCCGACCGGCGGCCGTTCTCCTCTCAGGAGGCGCGCTGCTGGCCCTGCGTCTGTTTGTCCTTCTCGCGGAGCAGTTCGAGCGCCTTCTTCAACTGCACGTCCTCCGGCTGCTGCTTGGGCGAGGCCGCCTCGGGCGCGACGTCCCTGCGGTCGGCCGGGGCGTTCGGCTGCGCGATGGCGTCGTCGTCGTTGCCGGTCAGGTCTTCGGGGTCGATGGCCTCGGCGACTTCGGGAGTCTTGACCTCGACCGAAGGCTTTATGCCCTCGCCGAGGAAGGGCTTGCCCGTCGAAGAGGCCCACTTGACCGTCGTCAAAAGCAGCCCGTCGCCGCCCCTCAAAGTGAAGAGCTGCTGCTCGGCGCCCGCGCCGAAGCTCTTGACGCCGACGACGTCGCCGCGCTTGTGCTCGACGAAGGCTGACGCCACGACCTCCGCGGCCGCGGCCGAGCCGCGGTCGATGAGGACGACGACCGGCCCTTCGAAGAGCGTCGCCTTCGGGTCGGCCGCGTAGCTCTTCAGGGGCTTGTTCCCTCGCCCGACGGTCTGCGCCAGCACGCCCTCGCGTATGAAGAGGTTCGCGACCTTGACGCCCTCGTCGAGCGAACCGCCGGCCACGCTCCGCAGGTCGAGGACTATCTTCTGCGCCCCCTGCTTTTGCATCTCCTGCACGCGCGTCTTGACGTCGGCGGCCTCGCCTTCGGCCAGGCTGTTGACCTTGACGACGCCGATGCGCCCGGCCTCCATGCGCGCCTCCGCGCCCGGGACCGGCGCCGCGCCGCGGCGCACGCCCAGGACGAACGGGCGCGTGCCCGCGCGCAGAACGCGCAGCTTGACCTCGCTGCCCGGCGCGCCGTTCAAAAGCTGCCGCGCGTCGTAGAGCGAGATGTCGCGCGTCGCCTTCCCGTCAATGTACTCGATGATGTCGCCCGCCTGGAGCCCCGCCTGCTCCGCCGGCCCACCCTTCACAGGGGCGATGACGTATAGGTAGGAGGCGAACTGCGAAAGCTCCGCGCCGATGCCCGACTGGTTGTTCTGGCCGCCCGCGCGGAAGCCCTTGACCTGCTCGGGCGTGAGGTAGGTCGAGTAGGGGTCGAGCCCGTACGCCAGACCGCGCAGCGCGCCCGCGCGGACCTTGTTCAGGTCGGGCTCGTCCACGTAGTCGTCCTGTATGTGCCGCAGGACGCTCTCGAAGATGCGCAGTTGCGCGCCGGGGTCGTTCTGCTGCTGCTGCGCGTTGATTGACATCCAGCCGCCGACCACCGCGTAGAGCGCCAGCGTGGCTGAGAAAACGACGAGAAGGAATTTACTGCGAAAAGACATCGAGCACCTCGGAATCACACTCTGAGCCTGAAAAACGCCGCGGCCCGCCGCGAGGCTGACCCCATCCCGAACCCACGGGTCGGATGATACAGTAGCCACAGAGACCGCGCAAGCCGTCTAAGTAGCGGAATCATCAAGGGTTGCGTTATACTCCCCGCGGGCGAAACAGCCAAAAATCCAAGAAACTGGAATCGGGAAATTCGAGCCGTGCAGGGTCGCGTCCTCGCCATTGACATCGGGTCGAAAAGGGTCGGCCTGGCCGTCTCCGACGAGATGCGCCTGAGCGTCCGGCCGCTTCCGGCGCTGCGGCGCGCCTCCTGGAAGCGCCTGCTCGGCTCAATCGCCGAACTGTGCGAAGAGTTTGACGTGCGGGCCATAGTCCTGGGTTTGCCGCTCCGCCTCGACGGCAGCGAAGGCGACGCCGCGCTCGAAGCCCGCCGCATCGCCCGAAACCTGGGGCTCTCCCTCAAGCCGCCCATCTTCCTGCAGGACGAGCGTTTCACCTCGAAGGCGGCCGAAGCCGCCCTGCGTGAGCGCGGCCTTCACCCGAGGGAGATTTCAAATCAGGTGGACAGCGAGGCCGCGTCCATCATCCTGAGCGACTTCCTGGCGGCTCAGGACGAGGCCGACGGGCGCGCGAAGGCGGATGAGAAACAACCGTAACTGATACAGGGTAAGTGATGAATCTGAAGCGGCTTATACTTTTGCTCGCCCTCCTCTTCGTCCTCGCCTGCGGCGGCTTTCTACTCTGGGCGAGGAGCGAGCTACAGTCGGACGCCCTCCATTCACAGAGCGCCCAGTACATAGAGATTCCGCGCGGCTCAAGTCCCGACCAGATTATCAACAAGCTGGAATCCCTCGGCGTTATCAGACGCGGGTGGCTGCTGCGGCTCTACGTCCGCCTGACGGGCTCGGGCCAAAAGCTCAGGGCCGGCGAGTATCGCTTCCCCTCCCCCATCTCACCGCTCGAAGTCCTGAAGAAGCTACAGGAGGGCGAGCAGCGCCTGAGCCGCCTGACCGTCATCGAGGGCTGGACGCGCTGGGACATCGCCGCCATGCTCGCGCGGATTCCCGAACTCAAGCTCCGGAGCGCGGACGAGGCGCTGGCGCTCCTGGACGACACGGGCGCCGTGCGCGACCTTGACCCGACGGCGAAGAATCTGGAGGGCTACCTCTTCCCGGACACGTACAGCTTCCCGCCCGACACCAGCGCGCGTCAGGTCGTGGACGCGATGGTGAAGCGTTTCAGGCAGGTCTGGGGCGAAGTCTCCGCCAAAAGCCCCCTGCCCGCGAACCGCAGCCCGCGCGAGATAGTCACCATCGCCTCGCTCATCGAGACCGAGGCGAAACTCGCGGACGAGCGCCCGCTGGTCGCCTCGGTCATCTACAACCGCCTGTCTCGAAACATCCCGCTTGGCATAGACTCCACGGTCATCTACGCCTCGAAGGCCGCAGGCAAGTGGAGGAACAACGGGAAGGTCTACATGAGCGACATCGAGCGCGACTCGCCCTACAACACGCGCAAGGTTCAGGGTCTGCCGCCCGGCCCCATCGCCTCGCCCGGCGTCAGCTCGCTCGAAGCCGCGCTGCGCCCTGCGCAGAGCGACCACCTCTACTACGTGCGCGACCCGGCGCGAGACGACGGCGCGCACAACTTTTACAACAACGACGCGGACTTCCAGCGCGGCGTCCGCGCGCTGCGCGAGTGGGAGCGCAACCGCAACGCGAACCTGAACGCCACGCCGACGCCCTCCGCGGGCACTTTCACAGACGCGCAGCCCACGCCTTCGCCCTGAAGCCCGGTCAAAGCGCGGAAGGGCTCTAAAGGGTTATCCGGCCGCAGTCTTGAATTCGACTGTGCCTTGCTTTATGCTCGCAGCGCTCCCCCGTCCGGCGCGGTAGGCAATTCCATGCAAAGGGGTTTACAAATGAAGCCGCTACTCGCAGTCATCATTCTCGCGGCCGCCTGCGCGGTCTGCGCGGCGCAGGAGAAGGGCGTCGACCAGCAGAACGACCGCATACGCGACAGCAGCAACAACCGGCAGCCCGCCGTCAACGGCAGCAAGGTTGACACGGGCGTCGGCCGCGGGATGGACTTCGGCAAGGGCAAGACGCAACTGCCTCCCCCCATCCCGAACCCCTACCGCTTCCAGGTCCCCAACGACGTGCTGTCGAAGGCCGCGCAGGAATTGATGCACGAGCGCAAGCTCGTCCTCGACGACATGGTCTCGAAGCCCGACACGGGGCTCCTCGTCTCGCAGCCCTACACCTTCTCGCGCGGCGCGGTCGTCACCACCTCCGAGTTGAACCGTCTGGCCGAGGTGCCGCGCACAAACCAGGGCAACTGGGCGCGCGCGCGCTACACCATCATCGTCGAGATTCAGCCGATAGACAGCGCCAACACGAACGTCTCGGTCAACGCGCGCGTCGAGGGGCGCAGCGACAACGTGCTCGGCGCGGAGTGGCTCTCGCTTCGGAGCAACGGCACCGCCGAACAGGAGTTCCTCCTCGCCCTGATAGAGAAGGTGACGGGCGGCCCGCCGGCCGGGAGGGAGCAGTAAAAACGCCCTCGCGGCTCCGAAGGCTAAGGCTTTTGTTTTAAGGGACAAGGGAGCTGCCGGCTCACCCTTTACCGTAAGTCCGTCAAAGCCCCTAAGAAGTACCGATGCTCATTCTCAACCCCCTTCTCTCGCCCGCCTGCGTCCGTCTGTTGGCGGCCTATGCGCTCGCGCTGTCCCTGTTTTCAGGCTGTCAGAAGGGTCCGGAAAATCCCGCGCCGGGCGACGCCGGCAAGGCGGCTCAGGTGAGGCGGACGCCCGCGCCCGCCGCCGAGGCGAACATCTTCGTGGACGAGGCGATGCTGGCGACGCCCTACGCCATCATCGGGGGCGCGGTCGAGAATGTCGGCGGACGGACGCTGGAAGACCTCTCGGTCGAGATCGAGCTGAGGCGCAGGGAGGACGGGGCGTTGGAGAGGCGCAACGTCGCGCTGACGCCCGGCGACCTGCGGCCGGGGCAGCGTGGCAAGTTCTCGCTCAAGGTCAAGTCGGAGGAGTGGGTCAGCTCGCGCGTGGTCGGGCTCCGCGGCGGCGGCGGGGCGGGCGCAGGGGAGGTGGCCTTCAAGTCTCTGCCCGGCGCCAAACGCCCGCCCGAGAAGGTCAAGCCGAACGTCGTCACCGCCGCGCCCACCGCGCGTAAGAAGTCGGACGGCTCAGACTTTATCAACACGCCCGACACGCCCTACAGCGTCCCCTGAACGTCCTTCAAGGTTAAGGTCGGACTTCAAGAGTCGGCGCGCCGACAAACCTGTAGTAAAGCTTTAAAGGCGCAGCGCGCCGCGCGTGCGAAGACAACCATGCGCCTCGCCGCGGACGTCAAACCGCCGTCATCTCTTTACTTTTCCGTAAGCCGAGACTTCGCAAAGCTGAACTCCGGATGGTCGCTCGCACGCTCAGGGTCGCAGTTCTCACTTTCGCCTTCGCCGCGCTCGCCCCGTCAGTGGCCGGCGCGCAGACCGGGATGTCGCAGCCGCGGCAGGACGAGCCGGCCGAGGGCCGCGGCGCTCGGAGGCCCGGCTACATGGGCTCGCCCGAGGAGGAGATGCTGCGGCGCGCCGCCATACGGCACGAAGAGGAGAGCCACAAGGAGCTGGTCGAGCGCGCCGACGAGGCCGCGCAACTCGGCGACGAGATTCTCGCCTCCTACAAGAAGAACAATTCCCTCACCCGCGACGACCTGAAAAAGCTCGAGCGGCTGGAGAAGCTCGCGCGCAAGATTCGCGGCGGCGTCGGAGGCTCGGACGACGACGAGCAGCTTCCGGACCCTCCCGGCCGAATCGGGGGCGCCGTCGCGCGGCTCTCGGAGCTTTCGGGGGCGCTCAAGAAGAGCGTGCTGAAGACCTCGCGCCTGGTCATCTCGGCCGCCGTCATCGAGCGCTCGAACGAGTTGATCGAGCTTATAAAACACATCCGCGGCATCAGAGAGCAATGAAAGCCCTGCACGCATGCACGCCCCGCCGCCCCGGCGCGCAGACGAAGTCGCTGCTGCTCTTCTCCCTGCTGGCGCTGCTCCTGGCGCCGCACGCTTCCGGCGTCCTCGCGCAGAAGGGGGAGGACGACGAGGTCGTGCGCGTGGACACCGAACTCGTCGTCCTGAACGTGACGGTGACGGACGCGCAGGGGCAGTACGTGCACAAGCTCAGGCGCACGGATTTTCAGGTCCTGGAGGACGGGCGCGAGCAGCGCGTCGGCCTCTTCTCGGTCGAGGAGACGCCGTTCGCCGCCGCCATCCTGCTCGACACCTCGGGCAGCATGGAGAGCCGTCTGACGCTCGCGCGCGCCGCGGCCGTGCGTTTTTTGGAAGGCTTGCGCGAGGAGGACGTGGCCGCCGTCTACAACTTCGCCTCCGACGTCGAGCGTTTGCAGGACTTCACTCCCGGGCGCGACCTCCCGCCGGTGGCCTACGACCTCAGCTCGAAGGGGATGACGGCGCTCAACGACGCAGTCCTGCGCGCGGCGCGTGACATCGCCAAGCGGCCCGAGAAGCGCCGCGCCATCATCGTCTTATCGGACGGTGTGGACACCAAGAGCGGCGCCTCGGCCGACAAGGCGCTCAACGCCGCGCTCGAAGCCAACGCGACCATCTACACCGTGGACATGACGGACCCGCGCGCCAACCCCTCGGAGCGGATGCGTGCGGCGGCGTCTCTCAGGCATTACGCGAGCAAGAGCGGCGGCCGCTACGTCTCGAAGCCGGGCGGTCAGGCGCTCGACGACGCCTTCCGCGGCATACTCGAAGAGTTGAGCAACCAGTACACGCTCGGCTACCGCACGGACAACCACGCGCGCGACGGGAAGTGGCGCGCCATACAGCTCAGGCTCTCACGCCCCGGCCTCAACGCGCGGACGCGCGACGGCTACCGCGCGCCAAAGGGTTAGGCCGCGCGGCTTCACAAATCACTTGAACGCGAAGTTTAGTCGGTCGGGACGGCCGCGGCGCGTGCGCGCGCCCGTCGGAGCGGCCTTCGGGCGGGGGCGTCGGCCTCAGAGGCTCGTCTGGTTGCGGGACTTTTCGGCGTGTCGCTCGAAGGCGAGTTCCACCAGGCGGTCGATGACCTGCCGGAAAGGCACGCCCGAGGCTTCCCACATCTGCGGAAAGCCCGAGACGTCGGTCAGGCCGGGGATGGTGTTAAGTTCGTTGACGAGCAGCTTGCCGTTATCGCGCCGCAGGAAGAAGTCCACGCGCGCGAAGCCGGCCCCGTCAACCGACTTGAAGGCGGCGACGGCCATCCGGCGGATGCGCTCGGTCAGGCGCTTCGGGAGCGGCGCGGGCACGACGAACTCGACGTGCCCCGTGCTCGAATACTTCTCCGTGTAGTCTAGAAACCTGGCCTGCTCGTCGTGCACGACGTACTCGCCGGGGAGGCTCGCCTCGGGCTCGTCGTTCCCCATCACGGCGACCTCTATCTCCCTCACGTCCAGCCCCTCTTCCACGATGATTTTGCGGTCGTAGCGCGCCGCGAGGTTGACGGCCGCGACGAGCGTCTCGGCGTCGGTCGCGCGCGAGATGCCGACGGACGAGCCGAGGTTGGCGGGCTTGACGAAGCACGGGAAGCCGACCGCGGCGGCGACGCGCTCGCCGACGGCCGAGGGCGCCGTCTCCCACTCGCGGCGCAGGAGCCATGTGTATTTGCAGAGCGGGAGGCCGGCCTGTCGGAAGAGGGTCTTCATCGTCACCTTGTCCATGCCGCAACTCGACGCGAGCACGCCGCAGCCGACGTAGGGGACGCCGGCCATCTCCAGAAGCCCCTGAATCGTCCCGTCCTCGCCGTAGGTGCCGTGGAGGACCGGGAAGACCAGGTCGAGCCGGCCGCCCTCGTCCGCCTCGCCCGCCCCCGCGCCGCGCCTGACGAGGCCGCCGCCCGAGGGGTCAACGACGATGGCCGCCCCGCCTTCGAACGCGCCGTCGGCGCCCGCCAGCCGCCCGCGCACGGCCTCGGGCAGCACCGAGGCCGACTCGGCGGGCGGGAGCCAGCGCCCCTCCCTCGTGATGGCGACGGGGACGAGTTCGTACTTTTCGGGGTCGGCCGCCTCGATGACCGCGCGCGCCGAACGCACGGAGACCTCGTGCTCGCCCGAGCGGCCGCCGAAGACCACCCCCAAACGAATCTTTCTCGTCATAGCCGTTCCAAACTCCCCCGAAAAAGTTAGAGCCCAAAGCTAATCGCGTCAGCGGCTTCGGGCTCCACGCGTGAGAAACTGCCGCGACCGCGCGGCCTACAGGATAGTCTTTCCGAGCGCCGAGAGTATCAGCTCCACGCCCAGCTCGGCCGTGCGGTTGTTGATGTCGAGCGCCGTGTTTATCTCGACGACTTCGAGCGAGAGCGCGCCGCCGGCCTCGGCTATCTTCTCCATGGCGAGGTGCGCCTCGCGGTAGGTCAGGCCGCCGCGCACGACCGTCCCGGAGCCGGGCGCGTCGCCCGGGTCGAGCGCGTCCACGTCGAGCGTGACGACGTAGCCGGCCGGCGCCTTCGAGGCTATGCCGATGGCCTCGTCCATGACGGCGCTCATCCCGCGCTCGTCAATTTCGCGCATGGTGAAGAAGCGCATGCCGAGCCGCCGTATCAGCTCTCGCTCGCCCGCGTCCACGTCGCGCGCGCCGATGTGCGCGCAGTAGCGCGGGTCGAGCTTGGGCGAGAAGCCCTCGATGCCGGTCAACTCCGGCGCGCCGTGGCCGAGCAGGGCGGCGAGCGGCATCCCGTGGATGTTGCCCGAGGGGCTCGTCTCGGGCGTGTTCATGTCGGCGTGCGCGTCGAACCAGACGAGGCCGACCTCCTGCCCGCGCTCGCGGTAGAAGGAGGCGACGCCCGAGACGGAGCCGATGGCGACCGAGTGGTCGCCGCCGAGGACGATGGGCAGTTCCCCGCCCCCGAGCGACTCCCTGACCTGGCGCGCCAGCTCCTCGCACGCCGAGCTGATTTCGCGCAGGTAGCGCAGCTTCTCGCCGGGCGGCGGCGGCTCGGCCGTGCATTCGAGCCGCAGGTCGCCGCGGTCGCGCACCTCGTAGCCGAGGCCGGCGATGCGCTGCCTGAGGCGCGCCACGCGCATCGCCGCCGGCCCCAGGTCCACGCCGGCGACGCTCGCGCCGAACCCGCATGGCACGCCGATGATGCCGACGCGCCGCCCCCCGCCGGGCAGCCCGGCGCGGCCTTCC
>DASVUF010000312.1:0-23888 GCA_036387195.1 Pyrinomonadaceae bacterium
GTACATGACGCCTTCGCAGTGGGTGGAGGTGGAGGGGCTGCCGCTGACGGCGCAGGGGAAGGTGGACAGGGGGCGGCTGCCGGAGGCGGGGGCGGGTGCGGCGCCTGCGGGGGGCGGGAGGGAGTACGAGGCCCCGCGGGGAGAGGTGGAGGAGGTGATCGCGGGCATCTGGGGCGAGGTGCTGGGTGTGGGGCGCGTGGGCGCGCGCGACAACTTCTTCGAGCTGGGCGGCCATTCGCTGCTCATCATTCAGGTTCAGCGCAGGCTGCGCGAAAAGCTGAACCGGGACATCCCCATCGTTGACCTGTTCACCTACCCGACCGTCAGCGCGCTGGCCGCGCACCTGAGCCGCGCGTCGGACGAGCCCGAGTCGTTCGGCAAAGTCAAAGACAGGGCCCAGAAGCAGAAGAAGGCCAAGGACGACAAGTTGAAAATGATCAAGAGGGGTAAGTTGAAATGACGAGCGAGAGCGTTGAGGGCGTCGCCATCGTCGGCATCGCGTGTCGCTTCCCCGGCGCGAACAACCCGGCCGAGTTCTGGAGCAACCTGGCGCGGGGCGTCGAATCGCTGCGGACGCTGACCGACGAGGAGCTGCTGGCCTCGGGCGTCAACCCGTCCCTGCTGTCGAACCCGAATTACATCAAGGTCAACGCGGTGCTCGACGACGTGGAGATGTTCGACGCGTCCTTCTTCGGCTACAGCCCCCGCGAGGCCGAAATCATGGACCCGCAGCACAGGTTCTTTCTCGAATGCGCGTGGGAGGCGCTGGAGCGCGCGGGCTGCGACCCGGCGAAGACCGAGGGCGAGGTCGGCGTCTTCGCGGGCGTCGGGTCGAACAGCTACCTCGTCAACCTCTACTCGCACCCCGAGCTGATAGAGGCGGTGGGCGGCCTGCAAATCAAGATAGGCAACGACAAGGACCACCTCGCCACGCGCGTCTCCTACAAGCTCAACCTGAGGGGGCCGAGCCTGACCGTGCAGTCGTCCTGCTCGACCTCGCTGGTGGCCGTGCACATGGCCTGTCAGGCTTTGCAGAACTACGAGTGCGACGTGGCGCTGGCCGGGGGCGTCACCATCGTCGTGCCGCAGAAGATCGGCTACCTCTACGTCAAGGGCGGCGTGGCGTCGGCCGACGGCCACTGCCGCGCGTTCGACGCGAGGGGCGAAGGGCCGGTCGGAGGCAGCGGCGTCGGCGTCGTCGCGCTCAAGCGCCTGAGCGACGCGCTCGCCGACGGCGACCACATTCACGCCGTCATCAGGGGCAGCGCCATCAACAACGACGGGATGGACAAGGTCGGCTACTCCGCCCCGGGCGTGCGGGGGCAGGCCGAGGTCATCGCCATGGCGCAATCGCTGGCGGGCGTGGAGCCCGACTCCGTCACGTACGTCGAGGCGCACGGCACGGGGACGAAGCTCGGCGACCCCATCGAGGTCGCCGCCCTCACGCGCGCCTTCCGCGCCGGGACGGAGCGCAGGAACTTCTGCGCCCTCGGCTCGGTCAAGACCAACTTCGGGCACCTGGACGCGGCGGCCGGCGTCGCCGGCCTGATTAAGGCCGCGCTCTCGCTCGAACACCGCGCGATACCGCCGAGCCTCAACTTCGAGTCGCCGAACCCCGACATTGATTTCGACAACTCGCCCTTTTACGTCAACACGCGGCTCGCCGACTGGCCCGAGGGCGAGACGCCGCGGCGCGCCGGCGTCAGCTCGTTCGGCATGGGCGGCACCAACGCCCACGTCATACTCGAAGAGGCGCCGGCGGTCGAACAGACGCCGCCCGCGCGCTCGCACGAGCTTCTGCTGCTGTCGGCGAAGACGGAGGCGGCGCTCGACAGGGCGCGCGCCGCGCTGGCCGCGCACCTGAGGGAGCGCCCGGGGACGAGTCTGGCCGACGCGGCCTACACGCTCCGGGTCGGCCGCAAGGAGTTCGGCCGGCGTCTGGCCGCGGTGTGCGCGAACGCGGACGAGGCCGCCGCCGCGCTCGAACAGGGGCGCGTCCTGAAGGGCGCCGGGGAGGCCGACGAGCCGCGCCCGGTCATCTTCATGTTCCCCGGCGTCGGCACGCAGTACGTCGGCATGGGCGCCGACCTCTACCGCGAGGAGCCCGCCTACCGCGAGCACCTGGACGCGTGCGCCGAACTTCTCAGGCCGCGCCTGGGGCTCGACCTGAGGGACTTTCTCTTCCCCGCGCCGGGGCGCGCCGCGGAGGCCGAGGCGCAACTGAGGCAGGCGCGGCTGTTGATGCCCGCCGTCTTCAGCGTCTCGTACGCGCTGGCACGGCTGCTGACGTCCTGGGGCGTTCAGCCGCGCGCCATGATAGGGCACAGCCTCGGGGAGTACGCGGCGGCGTGCCTGTCCGGCGTCCTCTCGCTCGAAGACGCGCTGGCGCTCGTCGCGCTGCGCGGGAGCCTTCTGTCGCGCCTGCCGGCGGGCGGCCTGTTGAGCGTCTCGCTGCCCGAGGGCGAGACGCGCGCGCTCATGGGCGGAGAGCTTTCGCTCGCCGTCGTCAACGCCCCGAACCTGTGCTCGGTGGCGGGGCCGTCCGAGGCCGTCGAGGCGTTCGCCGCGCTGCTCCGCGAAAGGGGCGCGGAGTTCAAGCGCGTTCACGTTGACGCCGCCGTCCACTCTTCGATGGTCGAGCCCGTCGTGGATGAGTTCGTGCGCGCCGTCGAGGCCATGCGCCTGCAAGCGCCCCAAATCCCTTACGTCTCGAACGTGACGGGCGACTGGATAACCGCCGAGGAGGCGACCGACCCGCGCTACTGGGGGCGGCACCTGCGCGAAACCGTCCGCTTCGAGCAGGGGTTGCGCGCCGCCACGTCGCGCGAGCGGGGCGCCGTGCTGCTCGAAGTCGGGCCGGGCACGTCTCTGAACGCGCTGGTCAAGATGCAGGGCGAGGCGTCGCGGCCGGCGGCCGTCAACACCATGCGCCACCCTTACGAACGGCAGTCGGACGTGGCCGTCCTGCTGACGGCCCTGGGGAGACTCTGGACGAGCGGCGTCGAGGTGGACTGGACGCAGTTTCACGCGGGCGAGGGGCGGCGCCGCGTGCCCCTGCCGACCTACCCCTTCGAGCGCGAACGCTACTGGGTCGCGCCCGCCGCGCGGCCCGCGCAGGGGGAGCCCGGCGTCGGCGCGCCCGCGGCGCTCGCGGCCGGCCGCAGCGCCGACGTGGGGCAGTGGTTCTACCTCCCTTCGTGGAAGGTGACGATGCCGCCGGCGCCGTTCCGCGCGGGCGGCCTGCGCGGCGAGTCCGGCGCGTGGCTCGTCTTCGACGACGCGCAGGGGTGGGGCGACGGCCTCGTCAAACTTCTCACGGAGGAGGGGCAGGAAGTCTCCACCGTCGCCCACGGCGCGGAGTTCGAGGCGCGCGAAGGGCACGCCTTCGTCATCAACCCGCGGCGGCAGGAGGATTACGAGCGCCTGGCGGCCGAGCTGAACGCGCGCGGGCGGATGCCCGACCGCGTAGTCCACCTTTGGAGCGTGGAGGACGAGGAGGGGGCGTCCGGCTACGAGTACTTCGAGCGGTGCGCCGCGCTCGGGTTCCAGTGCCTCGTGTCGCTCACGCAGGCGTCGGCCGGACAGGGGGTGCGGAAAGACGTGCAGTTGTTGACGGTGACGCGCGGCCTGCACGACGTGGCGGGCGGCGGCGGCGGCTCGCCGGAGCGCATGACCGTCCTCGGCCCGTGCAGGGTGATTCCGCAGGAATACCCGAACGTCTCATGCCGCAACATTGACTTCGGGCGCGACGAGGCGGCGGGCGGGCGCCGAGACTTCGCCGCGCGGCTGCTCGCCGAAATCCTCTCGGGGTCGGCCGAAGGGGTGGTCGCCTACCGCGGGCGCGGCCGCTACGTGCAGACGTTCGAGCAGGCGCCGCTCGGCGGCGACGCGCCGGAGGTCAGGCCGCTGCGCGAAGGCGGCGTCTACCTCATCACCGGGGGGCTGGGGCGCGTCGGGCTGCTGCTCGCCGAACACCTCGCGCGCTCCTGCCGTGCGCGGCTCGTCCTGACGGCGCGCGCCGCGCCGCCGCCGAGGGACGAGTGGCCGCGGCTGGTCAAAGAGGGCGGCGAGTGGGCGCGGAAGGTGCGCGGCCTGCTGGCGCTGGAAGAGGCGGGCGCCGAGGTGTTGACGGCGGCCGTTGACGTGGCCGACGAGGGGCAGATGCGCGCCCTTCTGGAGAAGGTCGAGGAAAGGTTCGGCGCGCTCGACGGCGTCATCCACGCGGCGGCGGCGGCCTCCGGCGAGTCGGTCGCGCCCGTGCTCGAACTGCAACGCGAGGCGGCCGCGCGCGTGTTCCGGCCGAAGGCGGGCGGCCTCTACGTGCTCGAAAAGCTGCTGCGCGGCAGGGAGCTGGATTTCTGCGTGGCGTTCTCCTCGAACGCCGCCATCCTCGGCGGCCCCGGCTTCGCGGCCTACGCGGCGGCGAACCTCTTTGTGGACGCCTTCGCCGCGCGCGAGGGCTCGGCGGACGCGGGGGCGCCGCGCTGGATGAGCGCCAACTGGGACGGCTGGGCCGTCGAAGAGGACGAAGTGCCGCAGGAGCCGCGTCTGCGTCCCGCGCACGTGATGTCGCCGCGGGAGGGCGCGGAGGCGTTCAGGCGCGTCGTGACGCGCGCCAACACGAGCCGCGTCATCGTCTCGCCTGGGAACCTTTTCGCGCGCGCGCGCCACTGGCTAGAGCCCGAGTCGCGGCAGGAGGGCGGGTGGCGCGAACAACTGGAGGGCTCCCACCGGCGGCCGGAACTGCAAAGCGAGTACGCCGCCCCGACCAACGAGATAGAGCAGTCGGTGGCCGCCATCTGGGGCAGCCTGTTCGGCATCGAGCGCGTGGGCGTCCACGACAACTTCTTCGACCTCGGCGGTCACTCGCTGCTGGCGACGCAGGTCGTCTCGCGCCTGCACGAAAGCTTCAACGTCGAGGTGTCCATCCGCAGCTTCTTCGAGAGGCCGACGGTCGCCGAACTCTCCGCGCACATCGAAGACCTGCTGCTCGAAGAGATAGAGGCGCTGCCCGAAGAGGAGGTCGAACAACTCATCAAACGCGA
Source organism: Pyrinomonadaceae bacterium (assembly GCA_036387195.1). GTDB lineage: Bacteria > Acidobacteriota > Blastocatellia > Pyrinomonadales > Pyrinomonadaceae > QHXN01. Next base: position 5,046 of record DASVUF010000312.1, read on the forward strand.
GTCGTGAGGGCGCGGCCCGCGAGTCTCACACTTCACCGCACCGAAGGAGTCCACTCAATGAAAATCGCGCAAATCTCCACCTGCTGGCGTCGCACGTCGCCCGACGGCCTGAGCGGCGTCGAAAACGTCGTCAGCGCGCTGACCGAGCAACTGGTCGCGCTCGGCCACGACGTGACGCTCTACGCCACCGGCGACTCGCGGACGAGCGCCGCGCTCTGGTCGCGCTTCCCCACGGCGCAGAAGTTCGAAGGGTGGGCCGACGAGATCGAGCACGTCGGCGCCGCCTACAGGCACATCGCCGAGGGCGGGTTCGACGTCATTCACAACCACAACTTCGGGCTGAGCCTCGTGTCGCTCTACCTCTCGGAAGTCCCCTGCCTGACGACCATCCACAACACGCCGGTGCAGGTCTGGACGATGCTCCAGAACATCGTCGCGCGCCGCCACCGCTTTGTCTCCGTCAGCGATGCGCAGCGCGCCTTCGACCAGAAGCCCAACTGGGTGGCGACCGTTCACAACGGCATCAACGTCGAGGACTTCCCCTTCGGCGGGGAGAAGGACGATTACCTGCTCTTCGTCGGGCGCATGAACGAGGCGAAGGGGGCGCACCTGGCCGTCCAGGCGGCGCTGGCGTCGGGGCGCCGGCTGAAGCTGGCCGGCCCGCTCGAGATTCCCGTGGGGCAGACCTCCAGCCAGTACTTCGACGAGCAGATTGCGCCCTTCGTTGACGGCAAGACCATCGAATACGTCGGCGAAATCGGCTTCGAGCAGAAGACGGAACTCTACAGGCGCGCCGCCGCCCTCCTGTTCCCCATACAGCTCGACGAGCCTTTCGGGATGGTGCTCATCGAGGCGATGGCCTGCGGGACGCCGGTCATCGCCTTCCGCCGCGGGGCGGCCGCCGAGATAGTCAGGCACGGCGAGGTGGGGTTCCTCGTGGGCAGCATCGAAGAGTTTTTGCAGGCGCTCCAGAGCGTCGGGCAGATTTCGCCGGAGGCGTGCAGGCGCTACGTCGAGGAGAACTTCGGCAGCAGGCTGATGGCCGAGAGGTATGTCAAGGTCTACGAGGCGTTGCTGGAGTCGCGTGAGGCGCGCGGCGCGGCGCCGGCGTAGGCGGCGGGCGGGACGCAATGGCTGACGAGAGCACCAACACCCCGAGGCGCGCTTCGCTGTCGCCGTCAAAACTGGCACTCTTGAGACAGAGGATCAGTTCCGGCGCGAGAGCCGCGTCCGAAGGGCAGGTCATCAGGCGCAGGGCGGGCGCGGGGAACCCGCCCATGTCGTTCGCCCAGGAGCGCCTGTGGGCGCTCTGCCGGATGGAAGGCAGCCCGCCCTACAACACGCCGCGGGCCTTGCGCCTAAAGGGGCCTCTGGACCTCGACGTGCTCGGACGGTGCCTCGGCGAGATAGTGCGGCGGCACGAGACGCTGCGAACCGCGTTCGGCCTCGAAGGCGGCCGGCCCGTGCAGATAATACGACCGCCGCGCCCCTTCGAGCTGGCCTTCGTGGATTTGAGCCCGCTCGCGGGCGACGAGCGCGAGCGCGCCGCCCGCGAACTGTGCGACGAAGAGGCGCTGCGCCCCTTCGACCTGGGCGTCGGGGACCTGCTGCGCGTCAAGGTCCTGCGGCTGGCGGAAGACGAGCACGTCGCGATGCTGACCGTTCACCACATCGCCAGCGACGGCTGGTCAATGGGCATCCTCACGCGCGAGCTGGCCGCGCTCTACGAGGCGTTCGGCCGCGGCCGTCCTTCGCCCCTGCCCGAGCTGCCGATTCAGTACGCGGACTTCGCCGTCTGGCAGCGCGAATACCTGACGGGCGAGGCGCTGGAGCGCGAGCTTAAGTACTGGCGCTCTCAGCTCGAAGGCGCGCCGCCCGCGCTCGAACTCCCGACCGACCGTCCGCGCCCGGCCGCGCAGACCTTCAACGGCGCGAAGCATCGCTTCGACGCGCCGCCGGAGCTGGCGGAGGGGTTGAAGGCCCTGAGCCGTCGCGAGGGCGTGACGCTCTACATGACGCTGCTCGCGGCCTTCTCCGTGCTGCTGTCGCGCTACACGGGGCAGGAGGATGTGGTCGTCGGCTCGCCCATCGCCGGCCGCAACCGGGCGGAGGTCGAGCCGCTCATCGGCTTCTTCGTCAACGCGCTGGCGATGAGGACGAACCTGTCGGGCGACCCGACCTTCGCGGAACTGCTCGGGCGCGTGAAAGACGTGGCGCTCGGCGCGTACGCGCACCAGGACATGCCCGTCGAAAAACTGGCCGAGGAACTTGAGCCGGGGCGCGGCCAGAGCCACACGCCGCTTTTCCAGGCGGTGTTCGCACTACAGAACGCGCCGTCCGAGGCTTTGACCATCCCCGGCCTGGAGCTGCGCGGGGTCGAGGTCAAGATCGAGGCCGCGAAGTTCGACGTGAGTCTGCTCATGGCCGAATCGGGCGGCGGCCTGACCGGCGTGCTGGAGTACAGGGCGGACCTTTTTGAAGAAGAGACGATGCGGCGCATGGCGGGGCACTTCCGAAATCTGCTGGAGGCGGTGGCCGCCGACCCGTCGCGCAGGCTCTCGGCGCTGCCGCCGCCGGCGGCGTCGCGCGCGGCGCGCGGCGTCGCGGACCGCCACGAGTTGACGGCCGAAACCAAGCAAGCAGGAGTGGAATAATCCTTCATGAAACTTCTATCCTTCCTTCTCAGGCACTCGAAGGGCTTAGTCGTCTTAGCCATCATGGGCGGCGTCGTCAACGGCATGTGCAACATCGCTTTGCTGTCGCTGATCCGCAGGGGGCTGAGCGGCGAGGGGACTTCGACGCTCGTCTGGGCGTTCGTCGGCCTGTGCGTGGTCGTCTCCATCACGAAGATAGTCTCGGAGATTTCCCTGAGCTACCTGGGGCAGAAGGCCGTCTTCGACCTGCGCATGCAGTTGACGCGCGGGGTGATGCGGCTGCCGCTCAACGACCTCGAAAAGTTCGGCCCGCACAGGATGCTGGCGGCGCTCACCGAGGACGTGATGGCCATCGCCAACGCCATCGCCTTCGTCCCGATGCTCTGCATCAACGTCGCCATCGTCGCCGGTTGCCTCGTCTACCTCGGCATCCTCTCGGTGAAGGTGCTGCTGGCCGTGCTCGGCTTCCTGCTGTTCGGCGTCGTCGGCTACCAGCTGCCCGTGCTCAGGGGCGCGCGGCTGTTCCGCACCGTCCGCGAGCACCAGGACAAGCTCTTCGGCCACTTCCGCGCGCTGACGGAGGGCGCCAAAGAGCTGAAGCTGCACCAGCACCGCGGCGAGGCGTTCGTCTCGCACGTGGTCAAATCCACGGCGCGCGAAATCAAGCGCAACCTCGTCCGGGGGATGACCCTCTTTACGGTGGCGGCCACGTGGGGGCAGCTCCTGCTCTTCATCATCATCGGCCTGCTGCTCTTCTCGGCGCCGGGGGCGCTGGCCGTTGACACCCCGACGCTCATCGGCTACACGCTGGCCCTGCTCTACATCATGACGCCGCTCCAGGTGATTATGAACGCGCTGCCGCAGATCAAGCGCGCCGGCGTCGCCATTGACAAGCTGGAGCAGTTGAAGCTGAAGCTGGCGCCGTACAGGGAGGAGGCGCGGCCGCTCGCGGCCGCCGCGCCCGCGCCCGAGTTGAAGTCCTTCGACCTCGTGGACGTGACCTACACCTACCACTCGATAGACGAGGACAGCTCCTTCCTGCTCGGGCCCATCAACCTGAGCTTCCGCGCGGGCGAGCTGGTCTTCATCGTAGGCGGCAACGGGAGCGGCAAGACCACCCTGATTAAAATCGTCTCCGGCCTCTACAAGCCCGAGGGCGGCGAGATATTCCTCGACGGCAGGCGCGTCGGCGACGAGGAGCGCGACGCCTTCCGGCAGAACTTCTCGGTCGTCTTTTCGGACTTCTACCTCTTCGACAGCCTGCTCGGCGTGGACGCCGACGGCGGCGACGAGCGGGCGCTCAAGTACTTGAAGCGGCTGCAACTGGAGAACAAGGTGAAGGTCGTTGACGGCGCCTTCTCGACGACGAAGCTGTCGCAGGGGCAGCGCAAGCGGCTCGCGCTGCTGACCGCCTACCTCGAAGACCGCCCCGTCTACATCTTCGACGAGTGGGCGGCCGACCAGGACCCGGCCTTCAAGGAGATTTTCTATTACCAGATTTTGCCCGAGCTGAAGTCGCGCGGTAAGACGGTCATCGTCATCAGCCACGACGACCGCTACTACCAGGTGGCCGACCGCATCATCAAGCTCGACTACGGCAAGCTCATCTTCGAAAAGCACGTTCACTACACCGACGTGGCGCCCGACGGCGTGCTCAACCCGATTTGAGCCGCCGCCGCGCGCCCCGACGGTCAACAGAATTCCAACACCTTCTAAGGAGGACGTAAAAAAAATGAGCGCGGAAGAGAGAGAAGACAACACGATTTATAAGGTGGTGGTCAACCACGAGGAGCAGTACTCGATTTGGCCGGCCGACCGCGAGAACGCGCTCGGCTGGAACGACGCCGGCAAGTCGGGGACGAAGGCGGAATGCCTCGCCCACATCGAGGAGGTGTGGACGGACATGCGCCCCTTGAGCCTCCGCAAGAAGATGGAGGAGCAGCAGCAGCAGGGCTGAGCGCCGGAAGGCGAGGCGCGTCGGCGACGGCGGGTTCTCCGGCGCGGCCATCTCAAATCATCGTGGAGGGGGTGAACGGCGGTGACGATTCTAGGGTGGTTGGACAACGTTCGCATCATCGTGACGGCGGTGCTCAGCGGCGGGCGCGTCAGCCTGTCGGGGGACGAGAGCATCCGCAGGGACAAGGGGAAGAAGAAAGGAGCCCGCCGCGCGCACGGGCCGCGGGCGGACGCCCGGCCGAGCAAGGAGCTGATAGACGTGAGCGGCTGGAACCTTGAGGGGCGGTTGGAGGAAGCCTTCAGGCAGGGCGACGGCTCCGGCGGCCGCTTCTGGCTCGCCTACAGCTTCCCGACCGGCCCCGGCGTCGTCATCGAAAACGTCGAAGGCGTGGACAACCCCCTCGTCAACCACGGCCCCGCGGCGGAGGCGGGCGAGGGCGGCGGCGGCGAGGGCGCCACGGCGTCACGCCGCGCCGCGCTCTTTCTACTGTTCGAGTCGGGCGGGGACGCCGCGCGGCTCCCCGCGCGCGCCGAGGTCGCCGGCCTGACCGAGCGCGGCGCGGCGGCCGAGGCCGCATCCTTCGCCGAAGCCTCCGAGCCCGTCTTCTGGCTCGGCGAGCCGGAGGCGGATGAGAGCCTGTCGCTCATCTCGCGTCTGATTGACGGCGCGCGCCGCGCCGCGGACGAGAGGGCGGCGGCGCGTCTGACGGACGCCGTCGCCCTTCACGCCGACGACGCGGGCGGGCGCGTGTCAAGGCTGCTCGAACAACTGGCGAGCGGCCCCGCGCCGGTCGGCGCGCGCCTGCGCGCCGTGGCGTGGCTGGGACGCACGAACGCCGAGTCGGCTTTCGTGCTTGAGGTGATGCGTGACAAGAGCCAGCCGCCCGATGTCAGGCGCATCGCCGCCCGCGCGCTCGTCAGGCAGGGGGCGCGCCGCGCGGCGGGCGCGGCCGGCGGCGTCGGCGCGGCGGGCGTGGGCGTGGGCGCGGCGGGGGCGCCCGCCGTCAGCCTGCACAGGCTCTACGAGATGGCCGACAGCAGGGAGTTGAAGGCCGAAATCATCATGGCTTCGCCCAAGCGCGGCGACAGGCAGGAGGTCGTGCAGTTCCTACAGGAGATAGCGCGCGGCGAGCCGGACGCGGCCCTGCGCGAGCGCGCGCGCTGGCGCCTGCAAAGCCGGAAGGTGCTCGCCGTCGAGTAGTCGCCCCGCGGCGCGCGCGCCGCCCGTCAGCGCGCGCGCCGCGGCGCGGGAGGGTTTCTCCCTCCCCCCGGCCCCGGACGTGAACGCCGGCGCGCGCCGCGGCGGCGGCTCAACGGCAGACAGGATGGGAGTCACGCACATGAAGTTCGACGACGTCGCACAGATGATAGGCCGCACGCCGCACGTCCGCGTGCGCAGCCCCGAGGCGCGAGGGGCCGAAATCTACATCAAGCTCGAATCCTACAACCCGACGGGCAGCATCAAAGACCGCGCCGGAATCTATCTCATCCGCGGGATGCTGGAGGAAGGGCGCCTGCGCCCCGGCATGCGCCTGCTCGAAGCTTCGAGCGGCAACATGGCCTGCGCCATCGCCTTCTACGGCAGGCTGCTCGGCCACCCGGCCGAACTCGCCGTCAATTCCAAGCTGACCGCCGACAAGCGAAACTTCCTGCTCTACTACGGCGCGCGGCTGCACCAGGTCGGCGACTTCACCATTGACGGCAACCGCTTCTGCCGGCAGATGGCCGAGCGCGAGCCGGAGCGCTACTGCTTCCTCGACCAACTGCACAACTGGCAGAACCCGCGCGCCGCCTACGAGACGCTCGGCCCGGAAATCCTCGAAGCCTTTCCCGACGTGGAGATGGTGGTCGGCTCGCTCGGCTCGGGCGGCTCGATGCTGGGGACGGCGCAGTTCCTGAAGGAGCGCAAGGGCGGGGTCAGGGCGGTGACGGTGCAGGCGGCGGCGGGGACGAAGCTGCCGGGCACGGGCGGCTTCGACGACGGCGACTACGTCACGCCCTTCATCGCGAAGGGGAACTCCGAGGGCATCTTCGACCACACCGTCAGGATTACAGAGGCCGACGCCGTGCGGCGCGCGCTGCAACTGCGGGACCAGGGCGTCTTCTGCGGCCTCCAGGCCGGGGGCGTGCTGCACGCGGCGCTCGAAGCCGTCCGCGAGTTCGACGTGCGGGGCACGGTCGTCATCGTCGCGGGCGATTCCGGCTGGAAGAACATGGAGAAGCTGCTGCAAGTCTCGCACGCGGCCAACGACTGAGAGGCTGTATACAATGGCTCCGAACAGCAAAAAATACGTGCTCTTCATACCCGACGGCGCGGCCGACCTGATTCGCATAGACAGGCGCTCGCCGATAGCCCTGGCGCGGACGCCACACTGCGACTTCATCGCGCGCGAGGGCGTCTCGGGACTGATGCAGTCGCTCTACGAAGACCTGCCGAAGGAGAGCATCGTGGCGCAGTTGGGCATGCTCGGCTGGGCGCCGCACGTCTTCTACCCGTCGGGCCGCGCCTCGTGCGAGCTGCTCGCGCTCGACGACGTGGCGCTCGACGAGGGCGACCTCGCCTTCAGGGCGAACCTCTCGCTGATGGAGGGGCGCACGCTCGTCAGCTACAACGCCAACTACATTTCGAGCGAGGACGCGCGCCCGCTCATCGAGAAGCTGAAGGCCGAGCTGCGCGGCGAGTTCCCCGACTTCGAGCTTTACCACAACGCCGAGTTCCGCAACACGCTCGTCGTCCGCGGCGCCGGCGCCACGCCCGAGTCCATCGTCTGCCCGATGCCGCACGAGAGCCACGGCTGCCAGTTCGACGTGGGCCAACTCGTCACGGCCGCGACGGAGGAGGGCGCGCCGGTCGCGCGCCGCCTCAACAGCTTCCTGGCGCGCGCGCAGGAGGTGCTGGCCGGCGAGCGCTCGAACGTGCTCTTCCCGTGGAGCGCGTCGAAGCCCCTGCGCCTGACCCCCTTCCGCGAGAACTCGGGCTTCGGGGGGCCGGCGGCCATCGTCGGCTGCATGGATTTTCTCCACGGCATCGCCAAGGCCGGGGGCATTGACTTCTTCAAGGTCGGCAACGGCCGGCCCGACACCGACTACGGGGCGAAGGGCGCGAAGGTCGTCCAACTGCTCGAAGAGGGTTACGAGCTGGTGGTCTGCCACGTCAACGCCACCGACGAGGCTTCGCACATGGGCGACCTCGAACTCAAAATCACCTGCATGGAGGCGATAGACGACCTCACGCTGCGCCCGGTCGTCGAGTACTTCTCGCGCCGCCCCGAGGAGCTGGGCGGCGTGATGATAGTGCCCGACCACTACACCAACGTCGCGGCGCGCTGGCGCGGCGGCAAGCGCGTCGAGACGCATTCGGCGCACCCCGTCCCGTTCGCGCTCTGGAACGGCCGCGACCGCGACGACGTCACGGCCTACGGCGAGGACGAGGCGGCGCGCGGCCGGTACGGGGCGCAGCCCGTCAGCCACCTCGACCTGCTCGACCTGCTCGGCGACGGCCGCCCGTCGGGCGCGCGCTCGCGGCGCGCGATGCAGTTCGTGGCCTCGCAGTAGGGGGTTATGAAAGTCTCAGTCTTCATCACTTGCCTGGTGGACCAGCTCTACCCCTCGGTGGGGCTGAAGATGTGCGAGACGCTCGAACGCCTCGGCGTCGAGGTCGCCTTCAACGCGGCGCAGACCTGCTGCGGCCAGCCGGCCTACAACACCGGCTACAGGGAGCAGGCTCACGAGGTCGCGCGCGCGACGCTGCGGCTGCTGGCGGGCGAGCTGGAGACGAGCGACTTCGTCGTCGTCCCCTCCGGCTCCTGCACGGCGATGATTCGCAAGCTCTACCCGACGCTCTTCGCCGCCTCGGAGGAGCTGCGGGCCGAGTCACTGCGCGTCGGCGCGCGCGTGCTGGAGTACTCGGAGTTTCTGGTGGACGTGCTCGGCGTCGAGGACGTCGGGGCGAGCTTTCAGGGGCGCGTCACCTACCACTCTTCGTGCCACCTGCTGCGCGAGCTGGGCGTCGGCGCCCAGCCGCGGAAGCTGATAGCCGCCGTGCGGGGCTGCGAGTTCGTCGAGGCCGAAGGCGCCGACGTGTGCTGCGGGTTCGGCGGCACCTTCGCTTTGAAGTACCCGGACATCTCCGCCGCGATAGCCGAGGAGAAGGCGGGCGGCATCGAGCGCAGCGGGGCCGGGACTGTCGTCACCTGCGACGTGGGCTGCCTGATGCAGACGGCGGGCATGCTGAGCCGCCGCGGCTCTGAGGTTCGGTGCCTCCACCTCGCCGAACTGCTGGCCGCGCGGACGCAGGACGGCGCGGAGCCGAACGCCTGAGGCGGAAAGGGCCTTGTCGGGGCGCGCGCCGCCGCGTCGGCCCCGCACGCCCGGGAGGGGTTTTATAGATGAGCACGGGGACGCCGGAAAATTTCACGCAGAGGACGCGCCGCGCGCTCTCCGACGGGCAGCTCCAGCGCGCGCTGGCCACCGCGACGGCGAGGCACCACGAGTCGCGCTCGCGCTCGCTGCCCCTGCTCGGCTCGGAGTGGGAGCGGCTGCGCGAGCGCGCGCGCGAGGTCAAAAACCACACGCTCGCGCACCTCGACTACTACCTCGCGCAGTTCGCCGCCAACGTGGAGCGTGCGGGCGGGCGCGTCTTCTGGGCCGCCGACGCGGCGGCCGCCAACCGCTACGTCGTCGAGGTGGCGCGCAGGCGCGGCGCGCGCCTGGCCGTCAAAAGCAAGTCAATGATGACCGAGGAGGTCGAACTCAACCGCGCGCTGGAACTCGCGGGCGTGCTCGCCGTCGAAACCGACCTCGGCGAGTACATCGTGCAGCTCGCGGGCGAGAGGCCGTCGCACATCACGGCCCCGGCCATACACAAGTCGCGCCACGAGATCGCGAAGCTGTTCTCCGAAAAGCTCGGCGCCGAATGCGGGCCCGAGACGGAGCGCATCACGGCGCTGGCGCGCCGCGTGCTGCGCGAGCGGTTCGCGCGCGCGGACCTCGGCGTCACGGGCGTCAACTTCGCCGTCGCCGAGACGGGGACCATCGCCCTCATCGAAAACGAGGGCAACATCCGACTCTCGACCTCGCTGCCGCGCGTCCACGTCGCGCTGATGGGCATCGAGAAGGTCGTGCCGCGCATGGAAGACCTCGAAGTCTTTCTGAAGGTGCTGCCGCTCGGCGCCTCCGGGCAGAAGATAACCTCCTACGTCTCGCTCCTGACCGGGCTCAAACACTCGCCGCAGGACGAAGGCCCGGAGGAGTTCCACGTCGTCATCATTGACAACGGCCGGACGCGGGCGCTGGCCAACGCCGAGTTGCGCGAGTCGCTCAACTGCATCCGCTGCGGCGCGTGCCTGAACGCCTGCCCCGTCTATCAAAAAATCGGCGGCCACGCCTACGGGTGGATTTACCCGGGGCCCATCGGCGCCGTGCTGACGCCGCAACTGACCGGCCGCCGACAGTCGGCCGACCTCCCGTTCGCCTCGACGCTGTGCGGCGCGTGCCGCGACGCCTGCCCGGTCAAGATTGACCTCCCGCGGATGCTTCTGCACCTGCGGCACGAGATCAAAGAGGGCGGGCCCGACGACGCGCGGGGCGCGCCGGCCGTGGGCGCGCCGGCTCACACGCAGGCGTCGGGCGGCGGCCTCGGCGCGCGCGCCGCCGCCGCGCTCGAAGGGCTGGCCTTCAGGCTGTGGGCGGGCGCGATGAAGAACGCTTCGCGTTACAGGCGCGTGAGCCGCGCGGCGCGCTGGGCGCAGAAAATTTTCGGGCGACTCGGCGGCGGCACGGGCGCGCTGCCCGTGCCGCCCTGGACCAGGCGCCGCGACCTGAAGCCGCTGCCCCCGCGCACATTCCGCGAGCAGTGGGAAGAGTCGCGGAAGTGAGCGCCGCGCACGGCCGCCTTCCGCCGAAGGGCGCGGGCGCGGGGTTCGACCGCGATGAAAACGGAATCTGACGTGGACGACAAAGAGGCGATGTTTCGGCGCATCCGCGCGGCGCTCGGGCGCGGCGAAGGGTCGCCCGCGCCCCTGCCCCTGGAGCCCTTCGCGCGGGCGGGGGCCGGCGGCGCGCCGCACGAACTCGTCGAGCGGTTTCGCCGCGAAGCGGAGGCCGCCGGCGTGCGCGTGGCCTTCGCCGACACGGACGCGGAGGCGCGCGAGTACCTGCTCGCGTCCGTGCTGCCGGGCGAGGGGGCGACGGTGGCCTTGAGCGACGCGTTCGCGGCCGGCCGCCGCGAGTTGGCCGAGTGGCTGTCGGGCAGGGGCTTGCGCGTCGTAGTCCCACAGGCCGGGCCGCAGGCCGGGCCCGACGACGCGTTCAGGGCCGCGCTGTTCGAGGCGCGCGTCGGCCTCACGCTGGCCGACTACGCCATCGCCGAGACGGGGACGCTCGTGCTCTTGTCCGGCGGAGAGCGCCACCGGCTGGTTTCGCTGGCGCCCCCCGTGCACGTCTGCCTGCTCGACGCGCGGCGCATCGTCGGGACGATGGGCGAGTTGCTGTCGCTCGCGCGCGGGCGCGACGCGGCCGGGCCGGGACTGCCGCAGGCGTTGACCTTCATCACGGGGCCGAGCCGCACGGCCGACGTCGAGCAGACGCTCGCGCTCGGCGTCCACGGCCCGCACGAGGTGCACGTCCTGCTCCGCCGGGGCTCATGAACTTCGCGGCGCCGGCCGGCCGGGGCCGCGGGGACACCAACGGGAAGGGGTAACCAAGCAGATGCAAGCTGAGAGGGGCGAGCGTCGGGCCGGGGTTTCGCGAGACGAGGCGCTCGAAAACGTCCGGCGTCTGTTCGAGCCCGCGGCCGGCGGAGAGGCGGGCGGGGGCGAGGAGCGCCTCGACGTGGTCATCCGAAAATTTTTGTCCACGACGAACATCAACACGCCCATCACGCCCGAGGAGCTGGCCGCCAACTTCACGCGCAGCGAGATACCGGAGAACCCGCGCGAGTTCGGCGAGTACATGGACTACCTGGCCGAGAGCGTCGTCCCCTACTCGACGCACACCTCGTCGCCGCGCTTCATCGGCCACATGACCTCGGCGCTGCCCCACTTCGTGCGCCCCCTGAGCAAGCTGCTGGTCGCCATGAACCAGAACGTCGTCAAGGTGGAGACGGCCAAGGCGCTCAGCCCCTACGAACGCGAGGCGATGGCCATGCTTCACCGGCTGGTCTACGACCGCCCGGAGGAGTTTTACCGGCGGCACGTCCAGCAGAGGGAGAGCACGCTGGGGATGCTCGTCACAGGCGGCACGGTGGCCAACATCACGGCGCTCTGGTGCGCGCGTAACGCGTCGCTCGGGCCGCGGGGCGAGTTCGCCGGCGTTGAGAAGGACGGGCTGCCCGCCGCGCTGGCCGCCCACGGGTACGCGGGCGAGGTCATCGTCGGCTCGGCGCTCATGCACTACTCGTTCGACAAGGCCGCCGATTTGCTCGGCATCGGCACGCGCGGGCTGGTGAAGGCGCCGACCGACGGCCGGGGCCGCGTCGAGGTGTCGGCGCTCGAAGAGGCGGTCGCCGCCTGCCGCGAGCGGCGCCAGCACATCATCGCCGTCGTCGGCGTCGCCGGGACGACCGAGTCCGGCGCGATTGACCCGCTCGACAGGATAGCCGACGTGGCGCAGGCGGCGGGCGCGCACTTCCACGTGGACGCGGCGTGGGGCGGCCCGCTCCTTTTTTCCAGGGAGCACCGGCGCAAGCTGGCCGGCATCGAGCGCGCCGACTCGGTCACCGTTGACGGGCACAAGCAGCTCTACCTGCCGATGGGGGTGGGCGTGGCGCTGATGCGCGACCCGCACGCGGCCGCGGCGATAGAGAAGCACGCGCGCTACATCGTCCGCGCCGGCTCGGCCGACCTCGGCCGGCGCTCGCTCGAAGGCTCGCGCCCCGGCATGGCCCTGTTCCTGCACGCGGCGCTCAACGTTATCGGCGCGCGCGGCTACGAGATGTTAATTGACGAGAGCCTGCGCAAGGCGCGCTGGATGGCCGACGCGATACGGGCGCGCGGCGAGTTCGAGCTGTTGCAGGAGCCGGAGATGAACATCCTCTCCTACCGCTACGTCCCCGCGCGCCTGCGCGCGAAGGCCGTGCGCGGCGAGCTGACGGCCGAAGACAACCGGGCCATCAGCCTCTTCAACGAGGAGCTGCAAAAGGCGCAGCGTCAGTCCGGCTACAGCTTCGTCTCGCGCACGACGCTCGACCACACGCGGCGCGGCGGGCGCGTCCCCGTCACCGTCCTGCGCGCGGTCATCGCCAACCCGCTCACGACCGAGAAGGACATCGAAAGCGTGCTCGACGACCAGTCGAAGATAGCCGCCCGGCTCTCGGCCGAGGCCGCGGCCGAGGGCGCGAGCTAGCGCCGCCCTCGGCCCGGATAATTCGGGACGCGCGAAGAAAGGAGAAAGACGTTGAAGCCTGCCGAACTGATTTCGCCTTACGGCGGCCGCCTGGTTGACCTGATGGTCCCGGCCGAAGAGGCCGACGGTTTGAAGGCGCGCGCCGTCGGCCTGCCGTCCCTGCAACTGAGCGAGCGCTCAATCTGCGACCTCGAACTGCTGGCCTGCGGGGCGTTCTCGCCGCTGGACCGCTTCATGGGGAGCCGGGACTACCGCCGCGTGCTCGACGAGATGCGGCTAGAGAGCGGCCACCTCTTCCCCGTCCCCGTCACGCTGCCCGTCGGCGACGACGCGCCCGTCCGCCCCGGCGGCGAGGTCGCCCTGCGCGACGGCAAAAACGAGCTGCTGGCCGTGATGGAGGTCGAGGAGGTCTACGAGTGGAGTCTGCCGGAAGAGGCCCGTAAGGTCTTCGGCACGACCGACCTCAGGCACCCGCTCGTGGCGGAGATGCACGGCTGGGGCGGGCGCTACGCCTCGGGCCGGCTGCGCGTTCTCCAGGCGCCGCGCCACTACGACTACAGGGAGTTGCGCCTCACCCCGGCGCAGACGCGCGCGCGCCTGAGCGCCCTCGGCAGGGACAACGTCGTCGCCTTCCAGACGCGCAACCCGCTCCACCGCGCGCACGAGGAGTTGACCAAGAGGGCCATCGGCGAACTCGACGCCGTGCTGCTGCTGCACCCGGTCGTCGGCCTCACGAAGCCGGGCGACATAGACCACTTCACGCGCGTCAGGACTTACAGGGCGCTGGCCGCCGGCTACTACGAACCCGACCGCATCCTGCTCTCGCTGCTGCCGCTGGCGATGAGGATGGCCGGCCCGCGCGAGGCGCTGTGGCACGCCGTCATCCGGCGCAACTACGGCGCCAACCACCTCATCGTCGGCCGCGACCACGCCAGCCCCGGCCTCGACGCCGAAGGCAAGCCCTTCTACGGCCCTTACGAAGCGCAGGAGCTGGTCGAGCGCCACGCCGCCGAGCTGGGGGTCGGCGCCGCGCCGTTTCAGGAACTCGTCTACCTGCGCGACGCGGGGCGCTACGAGGAGCGGTCGAAGGTCCCCGCGGACGCCGCCACCGACTCCATCTCGGGCACGCAGGTGCGCGAGCAGTACCTGAACCGCGGGCGCAGGCTGCCCGAGTGGTTCACGCGCCCGGAGGTCGCGGACATCCTGGCCGAAGCCTACCCGCCGCGGCACCGCCACGGCGTCTGCATCTGGTTCACGGGGCTCTCAGGGGCGGGGAAGTCCACGACGGCCGATGTGCTCACCGTCCTGCTCAACGAGCACGGCCGGCAGGTGACCGTGCTCGACGGCGACGTGGTGCGCACGCACCTCTCGAAGGGGCTCGGCTTCGGCAAAGAGGACCGCGACACGAACGTCCGCCGCATCGGCTTCGTCGCCGCCGAGGTCGTGCGCCACGGCGGCGTCGTCATCGCCGCCGCCGTCAGCCCCTACCGCGCCACGCGCAACGACGTGCGCAACCTCGTGGGGGCGGACCGCTTCGTCGAGGTCTTCGTTGACACGCCGCTCGAAGTCTGCGAGCGCCGCGACGTGAAGGGCATGTACGCCAAGGCGCGCCGCGGTGAGGCCAGGGGGTTTACGGGCATTGACGACCCTTACGAGCAGCCGCTCAACCCCGAGATCACGCTCGACACCGTCACGCGCACGCCCGAGCAGAACGCCCGGGCCGTCATCGCCCTCCTCGTCGAGAGGGGCCTCCTGCGCGGCGACGCCTCGGGCGACTCGCCCGACGGGCGGCAGAGTCGCGCGGCGGGCGTCTAGCCGCGCGGAGGCGGCGCGCCCGATTGCGCGGCGGACGCGCGCCCGATTGCGCGGCGGACGCGCGCGGCGGCCCGGGCCCTGCGTCGTTCGGCTGCGAGTCCGCGCCCGCGCCTCCGTCGCCCGGACAAACTTTCCCCACGGCTGCAACTTTTCGCGCCCGCGCGCCACTTATTCATCTGCACACAAATTTTTACAAGGCCCCGGCAAAGGGCGGGCGCGCCGCTTCACGCGCGAGCCTGCCCACTGAGGAGCACACGTACATGGGAGTCAAGCTCTACCTCTGCCTCGTCTGCGCGTTCGGCCTGATGGCCGCGCACCCTTCTCCCGCACAGTCGCCGGCGGCGGGCGGCGCGCAGGGGCCGCCCGCCGCCGCGCAGCCCGCTTCGACGCCGGCCGCCGAGCCGCGCCCGGCCGCCTCGCGCGCGCCCGACCCGCAGACGCCGGCCGGCCAGACGCCCTCGGCGCTTGAGGCGGAGGGCGAGGCGACGGGCGCGCGCGCCGCCGCCGCCCCCGCGCTCACCCCCGCGGCGGCCGTCGCCGAGCGCAAGCGCCCCGTCACGATTCCGCTCGCGCAGCAGGCGCCGGTCATTGACGGCCGGCTCGACGACGCCGCCTGGGCCAAGGCCGCCGTCCTCAACAACTTCTTCCAGACGCGGCCCGGCGACAACATCGCGCCCTCCCGCCCGACCGAAGTGCTGCTCACCTACGACGCGCGCTTCCTCTACGTCGCCTTCCGCGC
This sequence comes from Pyrinomonadaceae bacterium, assembly GCA_036387195.1. Taxonomy (GTDB): domain Bacteria; phylum Acidobacteriota; class Blastocatellia; order Pyrinomonadales; family Pyrinomonadaceae; genus QHXN01. The sequence continues at coordinate 20,553 of DASVUF010000312.1, forward strand.
CGCCGACGACCCCGGCAAGGTGCGCGCCACCGTGGCCAAGCGCGACAGCATCTTCGACGACGACTACGCCGGCATCCTGCTCGACACCTACAACGACCAGCGCCGCGCCTACGCACTCTACTTCAACCCGCTCGGCGTGCAGGCCGACGCCATCTACACCGAGGGGCGCGACCCCGACTACAGCTTCGACATCGTCATGAACTCGCGCGGGCAACTGACCGACGAGGGCTACACGGTCGAGGCCGCCATCCCCTTCAAGTCTTTGCGCTTCGAACCCGGCAAGAACAAGGTCTGGGGCATCCACGCCTTCCGCTACACCAAGCGCTTCAACAACGAGGAGAGCTCATGGATGCCCCTGTCGCGCGAGCAGTCGGGGCTGCTCAGCCAGGCCGGGCAGATTACGGGCTTCAACGAGCTGGCGTCGGGCCGCACGCTGGAGTTGATTCCGAGCCTCACCCTCTCCGAGACGGGGCAGCGCGTCCGCACCATCGCCCCGGCGCTGCTCCGCGCGGACCCTTCGCTCCTCGACCCCGGGCGCTTCGTCAACCAGCCCGTCGCCCTCGACCCCGGCCTGACGATGAAGCTCGGCATCACCTCGACCATCACGCTCGACTTCGCGCTCAACCCCGATTTCGCGCAGGTCGAGGCCGACCAGCTCGTCGTCACCGCCAACCAGCGGTTCCCCATCTTCTTCCCCGAGAAGCGCCCCTTCTTCCTCGAAGGCATTGACATCTTTCGCTCGCCGCTGCAGGCCGTGGACACGCGCGCCATCATCGACCCCGACATGGCCGTCAAGCTCTCGGGCAAGCGGGGGCGCGACTCTTTCGGCGTGCTCTTCGCCTCCGACAACGCGCCCGGCGACTTCCGCGGCGACGAGCGCCTCGACCCCGTCAACGCCCCCTTCCTCGACAAGAACGCCTACATCGGCGTCGTCCGCCTCAAGCGCGACGTGGGCAAAGAGTCCACCGTCGGGCTCATCGCCACGACGTACAACTTCATACAGCGCCACAACCACCTCGGCGGCCTCGACGGGCGCTTCCGCCTGGACCCGCAGACCGTCTTCACCTTCCAGGCCGTCGGGACGACCTCGCGCCGCTTCTTCCGCGACCCCGAGCTGGGGCGGCAGGTCTACCGCACGGGCAACGCCTTCGGCTACTCCTGGAATTACGACCACCGCGGGCGCCACTTCACGTACAACTTCAGCGGCCAGGGGCGCACGCGCGACTACCGCGCCGACGTGGGCTTCACGCGCCGCGTCAACACCAACCGCAAGGACGTCATCCTCCGCTACGTCTCCGAGCCGAAGCCCAAGGCCACGCTGATCTCGTGGTCCGTCTCGAACAGCTACGGGACGAACTTCGACTGGCAGGGTCGGATGCAGAACTGGTTCGGGGACGTGACGGCGGGCTGGAATTTCAAACACCAGACCAACTTCGGCCTCGGCTTCAACGGCGGCTATGAGCGGGTCTTCGAGGAAGAGTTCGGCCCGACGCGCACGGCCACGCGCCGGGGCGCCTTCTTCGGCCCCGACCCGGAGCGGTCGTCCTACAGGAAGAGCCTCTTCGCCTTCGGCGACACGACGCCGAGCAAGAAGTTCTCGACCGCCTTCGTCATGACCTACTCGTTCGGCTCGCTCGATTTCGACTTCGGCGGCGGCCCGAGGTTCCAGCGCGTGAGCCCGGCCGCGCTGCTCAACCCGCGCGCGGCGCTCGACCCCGGCCCCGGCAACCAGCTCGACCTGAGCGCCAACGTGACCTGGCAGCCGACCGACGCCCTGCGCGCCACGCTCGACTACACCAAGAGCCGGCTGGTGCGCAACGACACCGGGCTCGTCGCCTTCGACGCCAACATCTTCTCGCTGCGCACGACCTACCAGTTCACGCGCTTCACCTTCGCGCGCGCGCGCGTGGATTTCGACTCGCTCTCCTCCAGGGTGCGCGGCCAGTACCTGCTCGGCTGGGCGCCGAACCCGGGCACGTCCTTTTACGCCGGCTACAACGACGACACGACGCGCAACGGCTACAACCCTTTCACCGCGCAGCTTGAGCCCGGCTTCCGGCGCAACGGGCGCACGTTCTTCATCAAGGTGTCCTACCTCATCAGGCGCAACCTCTAGCGCGGCGGCGCGGCGCGGCCGGGAAATTATCGCGCCCGCGCCCGCGCCGGCCTGTAACCTTTCCGCCGGCCGCGCCACTTACTGTCTGAGATGACGGCGAAGCATCTGGCGATGAGCGTGAAGGGACTGTCGGTTCGAGCGGGGGCGCAGGCGGGGGCGCAGATGAACAGCCCGGCAGAACTGATCGCGCGCGTGCGCCAGGGTGACGACGAGGCGTTCCGCCTGATTTTCGAGCGCTACAGCCGCCCCGTCACCGGCTTCATCTACAACATGGTCGGCGAGCGCCCGCTGGCCGAGGAGTTGGCGCAGGACACGTTCGTCCGCGCCTACAAAAACGTCGGCTCGCTGCGCGACGACGCCAAGCTGACGGTCTGGCTCTTCGGCATCGCCAAGAACGTGGCGCGCGAGGCGCTGCGCGCGCGCGGCCGCGCGCACCCGAAGGTCGCGCTCGACGACGCCCGCGCGCAGCAGGTCAGCGACGACGGGCGGGGCCCCGACCGCCAGTTGCTCGACAAGGAGCTCAACGAGGTGATACGCGCGTCGCTCGCGCGCCTCAGCGAAGACAAGCGCCTGGTCTTCATCCTCAGGGTGTTCCACCAGCGCAGCTACGAGGAGATAGCCGAAATCACCGGGCACTCGCTCTCCAAGCTGAAAGTTGACATGCACCGCGCGCGCCTGGAGATGCACTCGCTGGTCCGCCCCTACGTGGAGTTGAGTGATGAGGTGTGAAGATTGCCTGCTCGCCTTCGAGGACTACCTCGGGGGCGCGCTGAACCGGCGGCGTGACGCGCGCCTGCGCGCGCACCTGTCGGCGTGCGCCGCCTGCCTTGAGACTTACGAAGCGCTACAGCGCGAGCAGGAGGTCTTCACTCATTACGCGCAGGAGCTGGAGCTGACGCCGCCGCTCTGGGAAGGCGTCCGCGCGCGCATCGAGCAGGAGAGAGAGGCCCCGGCGTCGGCCGCCGCGCGCGGCGGGGCGTACGCTCTCTTCCGAACCCTCTTCGCGCGCCCCGCGCCGGTCGCGGCGGCGGCGCTGCTGCTCGTCCTGCTCTCGGTCGGCTTCAGGGTGCTCGTCTCGGACGCGCCGCAGGGCGATTCGGCGCGGCTGTCTTCGCCCGCGTCGCCGGCGCCGCGCGCGTCCGCCGCGACCCCGCCGGCGGGCGGCGGCGTCGGGGGAGACGGCGACGCAGCCTCGGCCGCATCCGTGACGCCGGGGGAGG
>DASVUF010000313.1:0-4552 GCA_036387195.1 Pyrinomonadaceae bacterium
ATGATGGTGACGCGCGCGCCCTTCAGCGGGCGCCCGCCGCGACGCGCGCGCGCGAAGCCGGCGACCGTGCGCAGCTCGCGCTCGGGGATGCGCACGTCCACGTCGGCGCGCTCCTCGCCGGCGACGACCCTGATGGCGGCGGCATCCTTCGCGCTCGCCGCCGAGGGGTGGAAGGTGACGAGCAGTTGCGGCCGCACAATTCCTTCGAGCACGCCGTCAACGCCGCGCCGGCGGTCGCGCACGCCCCGCGTGCCGTGCTCGACGGGCTCGACGGCGGCGACGAAGTACTCGCCCGGCGGCAGCCCCGTCAGGCGGAAGACGCCGCGGTCGTCTGTGCGCAGCCCGGCGAGCGAGACGATGTTGGCGCCCGTGACGAACTTGAGCAGGCGGCCGTCGGCGCCGCGGCGCATGAGGCTGATGGAGACGTTGACGGCCGGCTCGCCGTCGGCGTAGGCGACGCGCCCCGAGATGGCCGCGCCGCGGCGCGCGCGGACGGTGACGGTGACGTCGCGCTTGCCGTCCACCTCGACGGTGTCGAATAAGGCGCGCCCCTCGCCGAGGTCGGGCATCCCGGCGCGCGCCGAGCGCAGCTCGTCCAGGCTCACGAAGGCGAGCGGCGAGAGCGCGCCCGGCGCGTCAACGAAGGCGAGGTACGTGCCCGCCTTCACGCCGCCGACGCTGAACTCGCCGCGCGCGTCGGTCAGCGCGCTGTACTCCGTGCGCGGGCCGTCGCCGAAGAGCACGACGTTGGCGCGGCGCACGGGCCGGTTGGTGTCGTCGTAGACGGCGCGGCCGCGCACGGTCGAGTCGTCCGCCGGCTCGGCGCTTTGGCGCTCGTCGTCCTGCGCGGCGCCTTGGCGCTCGTCGTCCTGCGCGGCGCGGCGGGCGGCGGGCGGCCGGCGCGCCTCGCCGGCGGGCGGCCGGCGCGCGGCGCGGGCGGGCGCGCGCCCGGCCTCCGCCGGCGCGATGAACGCGCAGGCCAGCGCGGCGAGCGCCGGCGCGAGCATGAGCCAGCGCGCGAGGCTGCGTGCCCGGTTCTTCATCTCGGCGGGTCGGCGGCGGCGCCGTCTTTCACTCCGACGACGCTCACTTCGACGGCTTTCACTTCGACGGCCTTCACTTCGGCGACGTTCACTTCGACGACGAGAGCGGCTTGCCGCCCGCGTCCTTCTTGCGGATGCCCGAGCCGTCCATGTAGAACGAGAGCCGCCCCGAGCGGCCGTAGCGCGCGGGCTCGGCGCGCGCCGTGTAGGACTTGGCGTCGGGGGCGGCGCTGACGGTGAAGCGGTAGCCGGTCGTCTCCGTGCCGAGGATGTCCTGCGGGACGTAGCCGGCGCGCACCAGCGTGTTCAGGTCGGCGTAGCGCCCCGAGTTCTGGAGCGCGTAGGCGAGCTGCGCCGCCTGGATGCGCTTGAGCATGTCCTCGGCCTCGCTTTCGTGCGCGGCGATGCGCTGCTCGAAGAAGAACTTCTTGCCCTGCTTCTTCACCTCGGCGGCGCTGTCGCGGTCGCCGACTATCCACGCGCCGCCGGGGCCGCGCAGCAGGTAGACCGGCTCGACCTTGACGTCGCGCTCCTCGCCCGACTTCATGAAGACGGTCGCCTCGTCGCCGCTCACCTGCTCGCCCGTGAAGTCGAAGTCGGCCGGCACCAGCGTCGCCAGCCGCGCGAAGTCGGGCCGGAGGTCTTCCAGCTCCTCGGCGCTCAACCCCTCGACCGCCGGCCTGTAGACCGACATCGTGAGCGCCTCGCGGAAGCGCCCCTCGCGCAGCGCCGTGTAGAAGGCGCGCGCCGCCGCGGTCGGCGTGCCGGGCTGCGCGGCCGGGGAGGTGGAGGCGGGCGTCTGCGCGGCCGCCGCGGGCCGGTCGGACTGCCGGGCGGCGGCGGCCGCCCCCTGCGCGGCCGCCGCGAGGCAGAGCGCCAGCGCGCAGGTCAAAAGCTTCGTGCGTCTGTTCATCTCGGGTGTGTCTTTCGGCAAGGCGGCTCGGGGAGGGAATGCTCTAAAGAGCCTGCAAGCGTTTCGGCCCGGCGAAAAAGATAACGGCCGGCCGGGGAGAAGCGCCTTCGTCCCCGGCCAGCCATTTTTCCACCCGCGCGCGCGGCGGGTCAAGTTGCCGCCCCGCCTAACGCTCGGCGGAGCGTCGCCCCGCCAGCAGCCACTCGCGCCCGACCGCGTAGAGCAGCACGGCGAGCAGGATGAACGGGATGACGCCGAGCGCGTCCGACCACGGCCCCGCGTGCATCGGGTTGTGCTCGCCCCACGCCGCCATGCTCTTGTTGAAGCCCGCGAACCACGGCACGCCGGCCAGGAACGCGATGATGATGCCGGCGATGGCGCCGCCCGCGATGTAGCCCGAGGCCATCAGCACGCCGGGGCTCTTGTCGCCCTCGGCGACCAGCTCGTCCTCGGTCATGTTGCGCCCCGCCAGCCGGCGGCGCAGGTACTTGTCAACCAGCCAGCGCACCAGCCCGCCGACGAAGATGGGCGACGAGGAGGAGAGCGGCAGGTAGACGCCCACCGCGAACGCCAGCGACGGGATGCCCGCCATCTCCAGCACGACCGCGATCATCACGCCGAGCAGGACGAGCCCCCACGGCAGCTCGCGGTTGAGGATGCCCTTGATGATGTAGCTCATCAGCGTCGCCTTCGGCGCGGCGAATTTGTCCACCTCGCGGCCGGCCTCGGTCGCCTTGAAGCTGCCGTTGATGCCGGGGTCCACGAAGTAGCGCGGCGCCCCCGTCTCGTCCACCAGGTACTTGCCCGCGCGCGAGCCCGTCTCGTCCACCTTGTACCAGACGCGGTACGGGGTCGTGTCGGGGATGCCCTGGTCGCCGGGCACCGTCTCGCGCGCCTCGCGGAGCTGGCGCACGTCGGCGCGCACGTCGGCCGGGAGCTGCATCTTCGAGACGGGCACGTAGACGGTCGCCGCGCTGTTCAGGCTGATGAGAATGGGCCCGAGGATGAGCGCCGAGGCGCCCGCGCCGATGAGGATGGCTATCTGCTGCCGCCACGGCGTCGCGCCGACGAGGAAGCCCGTCTTCAGGTCCTGCGAGGTCGTGCCGCCGTTCGACGCCGCGATGCAGACGATGGCGCCGATGGAGAGCGCCGTCACGTAGTAGCCCGGGCCCGTCCAGCCGATGATGAGGAAGATGAAGCAGGTCAGCAGCAGCGTCGCCACCGTCATCCCCGAGATCGGGTTCGAGCTGGAGCCGATCTCGCCCGTCAGGCGCGACGAGACGGTGACGAACAGGAACCCGAAGGCGATGATGAGGAGCGCGCCGAGCAGGTTGAACTGGAGGTGGAGCTGCGGCAGCAGCATGATGGACGCGATGAGGACGACGATGCCGCCCAGCACGAACTTCATCGAGAGGTCGCGGTCGGTGCGCGGCCCCGTCGCCGACGCCGCCTGCCCGCCGCGCAGGTCCTGCAGCCCGCCCTTCAGCCCGCTCCAGATGGTCGGCAGGCTGCGCACGAGGCTGATGATGCCGCCCGCCGCCACCGCGCCCGCGCCGATGTAGAGCACGTAGGCGTTGCGGATGTCGTCGGGGCCCATCTCGGCGATGGGCGTCGTGCCCGGCGGGACGACCGTCGCGCCGAGGAACTGGCCGAAGAACGAGATCATCGGGATGAGCACGAGGTAGGCGAGCACGCCGCCCGCCGCCATGATGGACGCGATGCGCGGCCCGATGATGTAGCCGACGCCGAGCAGCGCCGGGCTCGACTCGACCGAGACGGAGGCGTTGTTGAAGGGCTCGCCGAAGACCTTCGTCGGGTACTCCTTCCAGGTGTAGAACGCCTTCATCAGCGTCGTGTAGACGAGGCCGATGGCGAAGCCGGCGAAGATGGTCTTGGCGCCGCTGTTGGCCGAGTCGTCCACCCCGGCGCGCTCCCACTCGGCGCGCGCCGCGTCCGACGCCATCGCGCGCGACTCGTCGGAGGCCCCCGCCTTCAGGACCTCGGCGCACGCCGTCCCCTCCGGGTACTTGAGCAGGCCGTGCTGCTGGACGATGAGCGCGCGCCTAAGCGGGATCATCATCAGGATGCCGAGCAGGCCGCCGAGGATGGCGACGAGGATGGGGCGCGTCAGATCGAGGTCGGCGCCGAGGATGATGATGGCCGGCATCGTCACGCCGACGCCGAAGGCGATGGACTCGCCCGCCGACCCGGCCGTCTGCACGATGTTGTTCTCGAGGATGGTGGCGTTGCGGCCGCCCATCTTGGAGAAGATGCGAAAGAGCGTGATGGAGATGACGGCGACGGGGATCGAGGCGCTCACCGTGAGGCCGACCTTCAGCACGAGGTAGAGCGACGACGCGCCGAAGACCATGCCCAGGATGGCGCCGACGATGACGGCGCGCGCCGTCAGCTCGGGCATCGAAGTCTCGGGCGCGATGTAGGGCCGGTAGGCGACCGAGTGCGGCTCCTCGGGCTTGAAGCCGACGACGTCCGGGTACTCGTTCGTCACGGCGACCTGGTGCTTGGAAGGGTCGAGTGCTTCAGATGACATCAGAAGTGACCTCCGACAGATTCTGTTCGAGCGACAAGGGAAGAG
>DASVUF010000314.1:0-10735 GCA_036387195.1 Pyrinomonadaceae bacterium
CCAGCGCCTCGACCCGTGCCTGCAACTGGTGCTGGCCGCCGGCCGCCGGCGCGCGCGCCACGGCCTGTGCGAGCCCGACCCGGCCTCGGCGCGCGAGCGCTTCCGCCGCGAGATGCTCGTCTTCGGCGGCGCGAAGACCGCGGTCGGCGACGTGCGCGAACTCGAAGTCGGGGGCGCGGCCGGGCCTCTGCGCGCGCGCCTCTACGCGCCGCCGGGGGCGGGGTCGAAAGACCTGCTGGTCTACCTGCACGGCGGAGGCTTCGTCATCGGCGACCTCGACACGCACGACGAGCCGTGCCGCCTGCTCTGCCTGCACGCGGCGACGCGCGTGCTGTCGGTCGAGTACCGCCTCGCGCCCGAGCACCCCTTCCCCGCCGGGGTCGAGGACGCGCTGGCGGCGCTCGGCTGGGCTCAGTCGAACGCCGCGCGGCTCGGCGCAGACCCCGCGCGCGTCTCCGTCGGCGGCGACAGCGCGGGCGGCAACCTCGCGGCCGTCGCGGCTCAACTCGCGGCGCGCGTGCGCCCGCCCGCCGCGCAGATGCTCATCTACCCCGCGACCGACGCCGCCGCGAAGGAGTGGCCGTCGAAGGGGCTGTTCGGCCGCGGCTACTTCCTCGGCCGCAAGGACTGTGACGACTTCTTCCGGCACTACACCGCCGGGACGGGCGTGGCCGACGAAGACCCGCGCGTCTCGCCGCTGCGCGCGCCGAGCCTCGCGGGGCTCGCGCCCGCGCTCGTCGCCACCGCCGGCTTCGACGTGCTGCGCGACGAGGGCGACGACTACGCGCGGCGGCTCGAAGAGGGCGGCGTCCGCGTCGTGCGGCGGCGCTTCCCCTCGCTCGCCCACGGCTTCGTCAACATGACGGGCGTCTGCCCCTCGGCGCGCGCCGCGCTCGTCGAGGTCGCCCGCGACTGGCGCGCGCTGCTCGCGGGCGCCGCCGCCGCGCGCCCCCGGGAGGAGGCCGCTTCGTGAGCCACCCGGAGGAGGCCGCCGCGTGAACTATCGAATAGACGGCAAGGTCGTGCTCATCACCGGCCCGGCGCGCGGCATCGGCGCCGAGACGGCGCGGATGCTCGCGGCGCGCGGCGCGCGCCTGTCGCTCGTCGGGCTGGAGCCGGCGCTGCTGGCCGCGCTCGCCGCCGAGCTGGGCGCCGACCACGTCTGGTTCGAGTGCGACGTGACCGACCAGCGGGCGCTCGAACGCGCGGTCGCCGGCACGGTCGCGCGCTTCGGCGGCATAGACGTCGTCATCGCCAACGCCGGCGTCGCCAGCAACGGCACCGTGGCCGTCGGCCCCGTCGAGGCGCTCGTCCGCACCATTGACGTCAACCTGACGGGCGTCGTCCGCACCGTCAGCGCCACGCTGCCGCACGTCACCGAGCGGCGCGGCTACTACCTGCTCGTCTCGTCGGCCGCCGCGCTCGCGCCCTTCCCAGGCATCTCGACCTACGCCGCGGCCAAGAGCGGCGTCGAGCAGTTCGGCAACGTGCTGCGGCTGGAGCTGGCGCACAAGGGCGTCGGCGTGGGAGTCGCGCACCCTTCGTGGGTGGACACCGACATGGTGCGCGACGCGCAGAGCGACCTCTCGGGCTTCAGGGAGATGTTGGGGAAGCTGCCCGGCCCCTTCGGCCGCGTGACGCCCCTGCGCGACTGCGCCGAAGCGTTCGTGGGCGCGGTCGAGCGGCGCCGGCGCAAGGTCTACGTCCCGCGCACGCTGGCCGCGGCGGCGGCCGTCCGCCAGTTCTTCGCCAGCGCGCTGGCCGACTACGTGATGGGGCGACGGACGCGCCGCGTCCTGCCGCGGGTCGAAGACGAAGTCCGCGCCCTCGGCCGCCCCTTCGGCGCGCACAGCATGGGGCACGGCGCGGGGCCGGGCGCGGAGGACGCGGAGACGCGCGAGGGTTGACGAAGGCGCCGCCCGCGGAGGCCGAGGCGGGCGGCCCTAATCTATGAAGGGTGGATTGAAGGGGGGGCCGAAGGCGCCGCTTCAGCGCGTGGTCGCCTGCCCGCGCGCGCCGTAGCCGTGCGGCTTCGCCTCGTGCCACTCCCAAGCCGTGCGGACGATGTCTTCAAGCTCCGGGTAGCGCGTCCGCCAGCCCAGGACCTCGCGCGCCTTCGTGGCGTCGGCCACCAGCCGCGCGGGGTCGCCGGCGCGCGCCGCCTCGACCCGCACCTCGATGTCGCGCCCCGTCACGCGCCGCGCCGCCTCGATGACCTCCATCACCGAGTAGCCGTGGCCGTTCCCCAGGTTGATGAACTCCGACCCGCCGCCGCCCTTCAGGTACGAGAGCGCCAGCGTGTGCGCCGAGCAGAGGTCTGTGACGTGTATGTAGTCGCGCACGCACGTCCCGTCCGGCGTCGGGTAGTCCGAGCCGAAGACCGAGACGTAAGGGAGCCGCCCGGCCGCGGCCGCCAGCACGTTCGGGATGAGGTGCGTCTCCGGCTCGTGGTGCTCGCCGCGCCGCGGCGTCGCCCCGGCCGCGTTGAAGTAGCGCAGCGCGACGAAGCGCAGGCCGTAGGCCGCGTCGTACGACTGGAGAATCTTCTCCATGAAGAGCTTCGACCAGCCGTAGGGGTTGACCGGCGACTGCGGGTGGCTTTCGTCAATGGGCACGCGCACCGGCTCGCCGTAGGTGGCGCACGTCGAGGAGAAGACGAAGCGTTTGACGCCGGCGGCCAGCAGTCCGTCGAGCAGCCCCAACCCCTCGGCGACGTTGTTCCCGAAGTAGAGCTTCGGGTCCGTGACCGACTCGCCGACGTAGGCGAGCGCGGCGAAGTGGACGCACGCCTCGACCCCGTGCTCGCGGCAGACGCGCTCGACCAGTTCGCGGTCGCCGACCGTGCCCTCGTAGAAGGGCACGCCTTCGGCCAGCGCCTCGCGGTGGCCGCGCGAGGCGTTGTCAATCACGACCACGCGCTCGCCCGCCTCGGCCAACTGGTCAACCATCACGCTCCCGATGTAGCCCGCCCCGCCCGTCACGAGTATCGCCATCTTCCTGCAATCCCTCCCCGCCTGAGTTTTTAAATCCGGCCGCGCCTAGTGCATCTTGAAAGGGCCGCCCGGCGGCTCCGGCTCAAGCCCGGGGCGCGCCGAGTCCTGAAAGACCTCGTGCATCTCCAACACGTTCGGGCCCGAAAACGCCTCGCGCGGCAGCTTGCCCGACTGCGCGTGGCCGCGGGCGAACTCGTCCGAGCGCACCCAGTTGAGGAAGTCCCGCCGGCTCTGCCAGACGGTGAAGACCACGTAGGGCTCGCCCTCGTTGACGGGGCGCAGCACCATGTTCGAGACGAAGCCGGGCATCTTGTCCACGAGCCCCGCTCGCTCGCGGAACCGCGCCTCGAAGGCTTCGGCGTACTCCGGCTTGACGTAGATGCGGTTGGCGACCGTAATCATTCTTTCCCCCGTCGGTCAAAAGTGCGGCGCGCGCCGGGCCCGCCCGCGGACGCCTTCGCCGGGCTCACCTGGCGAAGACGCGCGAACGGTCGGCAAAGGCTTTGAATTCGAGCGCGTTGCCGCTCGGGTCGAGGAAGAACATCGTGGACTGCTCGCCCGGCTCGCCGCGGAAGCGCACGTACGGCTCGATGACGAAGCGGACGCCCGCACGCCTGACGCGCTCGGCCAGCTCGTCGAACTGCGCGGGCGAGAGGATGACGCCGAAGTGCGGCACGGGCACGTCGCGCCCGTCCACGGGGTTGGTCGTCTCGACGCCGGCGCGTCCGGGCTCGAGGTGCGCGACGACCTGATGGCCGAAGAGGTCGAAGTCTATCCAGGCGTCGGAGCTGCGCCCCTCGGGGCAGCCGAGCACGCCGCCGTAGAAGGCGCGCGCCGCCCCCAGGTCGTGCACGGGGAAAGCCAGGTGAAACATCGTGTCGGTTTCGGCGCCCATCTTCTGCCCCTCCATCCTCAAACGTTCCGGCCCGCGCTCAGGCGTCGCACCCCTCGCGCAAGCGCTCCTCGTCCCTCTGCTCGGAGAGCGGGACGTAGTAGCTCTCGACCATCCTCGCCACCTGGTGCGCGCCGTAGCCGTGCGCGACCAGCGCCTCCTCGATGGCGGCCAGGTCGCCGCCGCGCGACTCGAACATGCAGACGGGGTGGCCGCACCAGCGCGGCCCCGTGAAGTGCGCGTAAGGGCCGCGCAGGCACTCGCCCGCCGCGTGCTCGTAGTCGTCGAAGTCAACCGAAAGCATAACCTTATGTCCAGACCTCAAGTCTCGCCCGCGTAAGTTTACCGCGCCGGCGCCCGCGACGCCTACCGCGCCCGCCGCGCGCGGCGGAAAAGCGGAAACACGCCGGCGCGCACGGACGTAAGGGGCTGGCAGGAGCGCGGCGGGCCGCGCCGGAAGGGTTTCGCTCGATGAGGTGGGAAGAGATTTTCGGCTGGGTGTTCAGGGGCGGCCTGCGCCGCGGCGGCGGGCCGGGCGCGGCGGCGGCGGCCGGCGCAGCCCCGCGGGCCGCGCGCGCGGGCCGCGAGGCGCTCGCGGGGCAGGCCGCGCGCACGACGTTGCGCGTCTTCAAGAACAACCTGCTGGCGCTCCCCTGGATTCGCGAGGGCGACGAGTTGGGCGCGGCGCTCGACGGCGCGCGCGCAGACCTCCTGCGCTCGCGCAACGCCTACCGCGAGAGCCTCAAGTCGCGCCGCGCGGCCGCGCGCGCCGAGGCCGACTGGCTGCGCGTCACCGAGGACTTCCGCCGCCAGGTCGCGGACCTCAACCGCCGCATCGCCGCCTACAACCTCAAGGCCCCCTCGCCCGTCTTCCGCAAGTCGCCCGTTGACGCCGACCGCGAAATCGGCCGCACCCTCCGCGACGAATAGCCGCCCGCCCGCCCCCCGCCCGCCCGCCAAAGTAGCGATTCAACTCCCAAGCCGTTATACTGAACGCTCACCGAACGACAAAGAGGGGAGAGCGTTTTTTGACGGACGAGCTTCTTGAGTGGCGGCGGGAGTTCCCCATACTGGAGGGGACGACGTACCTCATCTCGCACAGCCTCGGCGCGATGCCGCGGCGCGCGGCCGAGAGGTTGCAGGCGTACGCCGAGACGTGGGCCTCGCGCGGCGTGCGTGCGTGGGCCGAGGGGTGGTGGGACATGCCGCTGACGGTCGGCGACGAGGTCGGGCGCATCATCGGGGCCGACCCCGGCGAGGTCGTCATGCACCAGAACGTCTCGGTCTGCCAGTCGGTCATCCTCTCCTGCTTCGACACGACGCCCGAGACGCGCCGGAACAAGATAGTCTACTCCGAGCTGGAGTTCCCCTCGGTGATGTACGTCTACGAGGCGCACGCGCGCGAGGGGCGCTTCCGCATCCACAAGGTCAAGTCGGAGGACGGCGTCACCGCGCCGCTCGAAGCGACGCTCGCCGCCATAGACGAGGAGACGCTGCTCGTCCCCGTCTCGCACGTCCTCTTCAAGAGCGGGTCGTTGCAGGACGCGCGCGCCATCACCGAGCGCGCGCACGAGGTCGGCGCGCTCGTCGTGCTCGACACCTACCAGTCGGCCGGGACGGTCCCCTTCAGCGTCAAAGACCTGGACGTGGACTTCTGCACGGGCGGGTCGGTCAAGTGGCTCTGCGGCGGGCCGGGCGCGGGCTACCTCTACGTCGCGCCGCGGCTCAGGGCCCGGCTGGAGCCGAAGGTCACGGGCTGGATGGCGCACGCCGCGCCCTTCTCCTTCGAGGACGGCCCCATCGCCTACGCCGAGGGCGCGGCGCGCTTCCTCCACGGCTCGCCCTCCGTCCCGGCGCTCTACGCCGCCGAGTCGGGCTACAAGATCATTAACGAGATAGGCGTCGAAAAGATTCGCGCCAAGAGCGTCCGGCAGACGCAAACGCTCATCGAGTTGTGCGAGGAGGCGGGGCTGCGCGTGACGAGCCCGCGCGACCCGGCGCTGCGCGGCGGCACCGTCACGGTCGCCGTCGAGCACGCGCCCGCCGTCACGCGCGAACTCATCCGCCGCGAGTTCATCGTGGACTACCGCCCCGGCGCGGGCGTCCGCATCTCGCCCCACTTCTACACCAAGGACGAGGAGCTTGCGCTCGTTGTCCGCGAGATGCGCGACATCCTCGACACGCGCGCCTACGCCGCGCACGAGGCGGCCGGCGCGGCCTTTTAAAGCGCCGAGGACTGAGGACTGAGGACCTGAGACTGAGTTTTAAAGTCGTCCTTACTCAGCCCTCGCTCGGTCCTCGGCGCCCAGCACTCGGCACCCAACACTATGGCAGATGAATACGGCGACCGGGCCCCGCTCTCATACAACAAGTACCTGCGCGTGCCCGACCTGATCGGGTTGCAGGGCTGCCGGTCGGACCCGGCGCACCACGACGAACTGCTCTTCATCACCATCCACCAGGCGTACGAGCTGTGGTTCAAGCAGATACTCCACGAGGCGGACGCCGCCGCGTGCGCGATGCGCGAAGACCGCGCGCCCACGGCCGCGCGCGCCCTCTCGCGCGTCGCCGAGATAGAGAAGCTGCTCGTCACGCAGATTCACGTGCTGGAGACGATGACGCCCATCGGCTTCCTCGGCTTCCGCGACCAGCTCAACCCCGCGAGCGGCTTCCAGTCCATGCAGTTCCGCGAAATCGAGTTCACGTCCGGGCTCAGGGACGAGGCCGTCCTGCGCGCCTTCCGCGACGACGAGTTCGCCTCGGCGCGCCTGCGCGCGCGCATGGACGCGCCCACGCTCGGCGAGGAGTTCTTCGCGCTGCTCGCGCGTCGGGGGCTCGACGCGCCGCCCGACGACGCCTCGCTCCCGGAGGAGGAGCGCCGCCGCCGCTACGACCGCCGCGCGCGCGCCGCGCTCGAAGTCATCACGCACTTCGAGTCGCGCTACGAGGAGTTCCAGCTCTCCGAGGCGCTCATCGCGCACGACGAGTTCTTCTCGCTCTGGCGCTACCACCACGTCAAGATGGTCGAGCGGATGCTCGGCTCGAAGCCCGGCACCGGCGGCAGCGAGGGCGTCGGCTACCTCAGGAGCACGCTCGACAAGAAGTTCTTCCCAGAGCTGTGGGAGGCGCGCACGCACCTCGACTCGCGCCACGGCGCCTCCGGCTGCCCCTTCGCCGGCCACGGCTGAACGACCCCGACCCGCGAGCAAGCGTATGCCGAACGTCGAGTTCCCCGAGCGATTCAGGATGAGCGACTACTTCCTCTACCACAACGTGGAGGGGGCCGGGCGCGACGACAAGACGTGCCTGTATTACGGCGACGAGAGTTTCACGTACGCCGAGGCCGCGCGGCTGTCGAACCGCGCGGGCGGGGCCTTGCGCGAGCTGGGGCTCGGGGTGGAAGACCGCGTGCTGCTGGCGCTGCCCGACTGCCCCGAGTTCGTGTGGTCGTGGTTCGGGGCGAACCGCGCGGGCGGCGTCATCACGATGGTCAACCCGCTGCTGCCTTCGGACGACTACCGCTACTACCTCGAATACACGCGCGCGCGCGTCGCCGTCATCCACGAGTCGCTGCTGGAGAGCTTCGCGCCCGCGGCCGCGGAAGCGAAGCACCTGCGCGGCGTCCTCGTCGTCGGCGGCGACGGCGGCGGGGGTGCCCGCTTCCACTCGTTCGCCGAGGCGGCCGGCGCGCAGCCGGACGAGTTGACGCCGGCCGACATGCACCGCGACGACCCGGCCATCTGGCTCTTCACCTCGGGCTCGACCGGCCACCCGAAGGGCGCGGTGCACCTCCAGCACGACCTGCCATACAACACGGAGTGCTACGCCAAGGGCGTGCTCGGCGTGGGCGAGGGCGACCTGACGGTCTCGGTCCCGAAGCTCTTCTTCGGCTACGCGACGGGGACGAACCTGCTCTTCCCCTTCGCGGCGGGCGGCGCGACCGCGCTCTTCAGCGAGCGCTCGACGCCCGAGAAGCTCTTCGAGGTCATCGAGCGCCACCGCCCGACCATCCTGACGAGCGTGCCGACGATGATAAACGCCATGCTATCGGTCCCCGGCGCGGCGGGGCGCGACCTGTCCTCCCTGCGGATGTGCCTGTCGGCGGGCGAGGCGCTGCCCGAGGAGTTGTACCGCCGCTGGGTCGAAACCTTCGGCGTCGAGATTTACGACGGCATCGGCTCGGCCGAGATGTTCCACATCTACATCACCAACCGCCCGGGCGACGTCAAGCCCGGCAGCCTCGGCCGCGTCGTCGAGGGCTACGAGGCGCAGATAGTGGACGGCGAGGGGCGGCCCGTGCCTGCGGGCGAGATGGGGACTCTGCGCGTCGGCGGCGACTCGGCGGCCCTGTGCTACTGGCAGGCGCACGAGAAGTCCAAGCAGACCTTCGCGGGCGACTGGTGCACGACGGGCGACCAGTTCCACGTGGACGCCGACGGCTACTACTGGTACCACGGCCGCACCGACGACATGCTCAAAGTCTCGGGCGTCTTCGTCGCGCCGGCCGAGATAGAGAACTGCCTGCTCCAGCACGAGGCCGTGCTCGAAGCCGCGGTCGTCGGCCACGACGCGGGCGACCGCCTCGTCAAGCCCAAGGCGTTCGTCGTCCTGCGCGAAGGCCGCGAGGGCGGCGAAGAGATGTCGCAGTCCATCAAGGAGTTCGTCAAGTCCCGCCTCGCGCTCTACAAGTACCCGCGCTGGGTCGAGTTCGTCCCCTCGCTCCCCAAGAACGACCGCGGGAAGATAGACCGGAAGAAGCTGAAGGAGAGTTAGCGGTAGCCGTCGCCCTCCGCCGCCGGCGGCCCGGCTGACAAGATTTTTCCACCGACTACATTCCACCGACTACATTCCACCGACTATCGCCCGCCGTCTATCGGCCACCGCCTGCCGCATCATGCCCTTCTCCGCGCGCATCCCCGTCCGGTTCGGCGACTGTGACCCGGCGGGTCTGGTCTACTACCCCGTGCTTTTCCACTACTGCCACGCGGCGATGGAGGAGTTCTTCGCGGCGCGTTGCGGCGCTCCTTACGCGCGTCTGATGGAGGAGCGGCGGCTCGGCTTCCCGACGGTGAACGCGCGCGCCGACTTCTTCGCGCCATTCGTCTACGGCGACGAGGCCGAGGTCGAGGTCTGGGTGTCGGCCGTCGGCCGCACGTCCGCGACCTTCGAGTACCGCCTGCGCCGCGCCTCGGACAGCGCCGAGCGCGCCTCCGCCACGCTCGTGCAGGTCGCGATGAACCTCGACGAGCGCCGCGCCGTCCCCGTCCCCGAAGACCTCCGCCGCGCGTTCGAGTTGAGCGGTTGATGACGCGCGACGCCGCCTCGCCCCGGGGATGCGTCGTTCGTGGAATAAACCGGCCGCGCGGCTTTTCTTCACCGCGCCGTTAACAATTCCCGCCCGCGCCCGGACGCCCGCGCCCGCGGGCAGGCGGTTTGAGCGTTTGACTCCCGGCGCGGCGCGGGGTAGCATGCGCCTTCCCTTGACACGTCCACGCCACAGGCGCGAGCCTTCGCGCCCCACGTGCCGGGACGTTTCCGCGACGGAGCCGCCAGAGTCAGTTCTCGGACTTTTCCCGGCCACGGAAGCTTGCATTCATTTCGCCTCACTACGTACGGCGGGTCGCGCCGCCCGGGCTTTCCGTCCCGCGAGCGCCGCGAACCCTTCCGCCCGGGCCACGGCCGCGCAAGACGGCCGGCCCACACATCAACAGGGCTACGGCTCTTTTGCCCCAAAGGACAGTGAAGAGGAGAAAGCATGAAGAAGATTTCAGCCTTACTCGCGGTGATGGTGGCCGCGCTCGTTTCCGCCGGCAGCTTTAACACCGCGGCGCGCGTGGCCTGCGCCCCGACCGAAGTGACCGAGAGCGATGTCACGCGCCTGCCCGAGAACGCGCCCCCCGCCCCCACGGACGAATGGGTGCTCTACACGCGCGCGGGCACGCCCGCCACGGCCGCCGCCTTCGTCAGCGGGCCCGCCAACCCGCCGCTCGGCGCCGGCAGCCTTCAGCTCACGACGAACACGGGCGGCGAGAAGGTCTTCCTGTTCAACTACGAGCACGTCGGCAAGCGGCTGGCCGACGTCAACGCCATTCAGTACTCGACCTACCGCACGGCGGGCAGCCTCCAGCAGTTGACCGCGCTCAACCTCGTCATCGACTTCAACGGGCCGGCCGTCGCCGACGGCTTCTCCACGCTCGTCTTCGAGCCGGTCTACAACGCGTCGCAGGGCGCGGTCGTCAGCGGCCAGTGGCAGACGTGGGACGCGTTCGGCGGCGGCGTCTGGTGGTCAACGCGCCCCATCAACGGGCAGTGCGCCGGCGCCACGGCCGCCTGCGACAAGACTTGGAGCGAGATCGTCGCCAACAACCCGGACGCCACCATCCTCGGCGGCTTCGGCTTCAACCAGGGCTCCGGCAACCCCGGGCTGACGACGAGCGTGGACAGGCTCGTCCTCGGCTTCGGCGCAGACGCCTGCCCGTTCGTCTACGACCTTGAGCCCGACGCCGACAACGACGGCGTGGGCGACGCGCGCGACAACTGCCCGTCGGCCCCCAACGCCGGCCAGGAGGACTTCGACGGCGACGGCGCGGGCGACGCCTGTGACCTCGACGACGACAACGACGGCGTGGGCGACGGCTCGGACGAGTGCGAGGGCACGCCGGCCGGCACGCAGGTCAACGGCTCGGGCTGCCCCGTGCCCGCCGGCAAGGACGCCTGCAAGAACGGCGGCTGGAAGGGCCTCTACGGCTCGGGCGCCGCGCCCTTCAGGAACCAGGGCGACTGCGTCCAGTACTTCAACACCGGCAAGTAGGCCGCGCGGCGGCGCGCGCGCCCAGCCCCGCGGGGGGGG